>JBJFDE010000372.1:0-2887 GCA_051889855.1 Candidatus Cryptobacteroides sp.
AAAATAAAACGTTTCATACTATCAAAGATTTTCATGTTCAGTTTCAAATTCCTGAATTATTCGTGATTCAATTTGCGAAGGTAACGAATCTTTGGATTATTTTCTAAATTTGCCGTCCCGAAAATAATACCATTTTTGCGAAACTTGATTGATGAATTTGATTTCGCAACCATTGAAACTTAGCAAAATATTATGCAGATACTTTTGGCAAGTGCAAAAATCATGAGGGAAGGATGCCGATGCAGTGGCATGGCGGCAACCCGGCCACGGTTTGAAGAAGTGGCTGCCGGATTTGCTGCAGACCTTTCACGCATGACCGTGGATGAGATTGCAGACGCATTTTCATGCAGTATGAAGATTGCGGAGCTGAACCTTGAAAGGTACAAGATTTTCGGCACGGACGAAGCAGAGCTTACTCCTGCCATTTTTGCGTATTTCGGTCAGGCATACAAGCACCTGAAAGCAGACGAACTTTCAGCTGAAGACCTGGAATGGTCCTGCTCCCATCTGTGGATTTCATCCTGCATGTATGGTATGCTGCGCCCTTCGGACGTAATCAACCAATACCGCATGGACGGAAGTTTCATCCTGCCCTCGAGCAGCGGAGGTAAAGTGTCTGATTTCTGGAAAAGCAGACTTACAGACCTGCTGATTGAGAGAGCGCTTGCAGATGACGGAATCCTGATCTATCTCGATACGGATGAATATCGTGCTCTCTTTGACTGGAAACGCGTAATTTCAAGCATCCGGGTGATTGAGCCGGTTTTTCATGTCGTCAAAGGTGACAAACTCACCACCCCTGCAGTCTGGGCCAAGACCTGCCGTGGAGCCATGACAAAATACATAATAGAAAACCGCATCACTTCTCCGGAAGAAATCAACTCATTCAATGTCAACGGATTCCAATATGATTCATCCCGTTCAACTCCTGACAGGCCTGTCTTTGTAAAACGATGATTCGCAATCAATACTACCCTGCTTCAAACTATCATCAATTTTCATTCTATATTCCGGCTCCGTCGTCGAAGCTGGGCACATAGATGGAACGAGCCTGGAGGACTTTCGAGCCGGCAGGAACATCGTGGGTGAGCCAAAGGTTACCTCCGATGATGCTGTCGTGGCCGATACGGACGCGGCCGAGAATGGAAGTGTTGGAATAAACCGTCACGTTATCCTCAAGGATGGGATGCCTCGGAATGTCAATCGGATGTCCGTCCACATCATAACTAAAATTCTTTGCTCCAAGGGTAACTCCTTGATACAGAGTGCAGTGATTTCCTATAATGCTGGTTGCTCCGATTACTACCCCGGTTCCATGGTCGATGGCAAAATGTTCCCCGATGGTGGCCGCAGGGTGGATGTCGATTCCTGTCTCACCATGTGCCATTTCAGTCAGCATTCTCGGAATGCAAGGCACACCGAGCTGGTGGAGCCTGTGAGCCACACGGTAGTGCAGCATCACCTTGACCACCGGATAGCAGAGGATGATCTCATCAGCCGTCGTTGCTGCCGGGTCATTGCACATCATAGCCTCGACATCGCCGTCAAGCAGCCGTCCGATTTCCGGAAGTGAATCAATGAATTCGTCCAGGATATTCTCCTGAGGCTCCATGATTGTCTTCATTTGGGTTTCAAGTATTGCCATGATTGCCTGAGGACCGTCAATCCATGTCGGTATGTCGGAGTGGTCAGGGAAAATTACATACTTCACAAGGTCCATCATCCTTGCAAGTTCGTTTCTGCTGGGTGCCCTGTACATAGTTCAAAAAGCCTGTAAATTTATTCAAATAATCCGGTTGACAAATATCTTTCTCCCGTATCAGGAAGAAGCGCAACGATAAGTTTTCCCGAGTATTCCTCCCTGCGGGCAAGTTCCACGGCAGCGCTTAAAGCCGCTCCTGAAGAAATTCCTGCAAGAATACCTTGCCTGCGGGAAAGATATTTCATCCACTGGAACGCATCCTCATCCTTGACGTCAAGCACCTCATCAATCACACTCCGGTCAAGAGTCTGCGGCACGAATCCTGCCCCGATACCCTGAATCTTATGGCTGCCTGACATGCCTTTTGAAAGCACTGGCGATCCGGAAGGCTCCACTGCAACTACCTTGATATCAGCATTATGACTTTTCAAAGCACGTCCTGTTCCGCTCACTGTTCCGCCGGTTCCGGCGCCTGCGACAAATATTTCGACCTTTCCATCGCTGTCTTTCCATATTTCTTCTCCGGTAGTCTTTTCGTGTGCTGCCGGATTTGCCGGATTGGTGAACTGTCCGAGGATGACAGAGCCGGGAATCTCTTCCAAAAGCTCTTCAGCCCTGCGTATCGCTCCTTTCATTCCCTCCTTTCCCGGAGTAAGCACCAATGTCGCCCCGTATGCCTTGAGAAGGCTTCGGCGCTCCTGGCTCATGGAATCCGGCATGGTGAGGATTACCTTATATCCACGTGAGGTGCCTATCCATGCCAGCCCGACTCCAGTGTTTCCGCTGGTCGGTTCTATGATTGTCGCCCCCGGGGCAAGCTGTCCCTTTTCCTCGGCATCCATTATCATAGAGAGGGCTATCCTGTCCTTGACGCTTCCACCAGGATTGAACGATTCCACCTTCACTGCAATTCTGGCCTTCTGACCTTCGATTCCGCTGATTTCCACCATCGGGGTCTTCCCGATTAGTTCCGTGATGTTACTGTAAATCATAGCTATTAATATTTATCAGGATAATTATTCAATAAAACACAATATAGATTCTCAGATGCACAAAAAAAGCCCGCCGGAAATACTGGCAGGCTGAACTATGCAAAAGTCATATCAACTACTTACAACGAGTCCTTCCGCACCAGTTTTCCCGGAACGAAACAACAACAGCAAGCATTGAAATAACGGTTCATCA
>JBJFDE010000372.1:2987-4488 GCA_051889855.1 Candidatus Cryptobacteroides sp.
ACCAGTTTTCCCGGAACGAAACAACAACAGCAAGCATTGAAATAACGGTTCATCATATTCTGAATATCTTTCGACCCTCAAAGTTGTAAAGAAAAAATTAAAAATCCAAAAATTTTAATAATACCATGAATAAATTTCAAAACAATCAAAAAAATAATGATAACTTTACGGATGGAAAATAAAAAAACACAGATATGAAAATCAAAGAAGGATTTGTACTGAGAGAAATGTGTGGAGAACACATCGTTACAGCCGAAGGCTTGGAGAATATCAATTTCAACAAACTGATTTCACTCAATGAAACAGCGGCTTTCCTGTGGAAGGCACTCGTTGGCAAGGAGTTCACCGTGGAAGAAATGGCTCAGCTCCTCGTTGATGAATGGGGCATAGATATGGAGCTTGCCTTGAAAGATTCTGGGAATCTATGCAAAGCATGGGAGGAAGCTGGAATAGCTAAATAACCACAATCATGTCAAAATCAATGGCTTCACCTTATCACGACAAGAAATTCATAGCCGTGATAAGTGTTGTGCTGCTTCTGGCAGTATTCTATTTCATTCCTAAAGACTGGTATGCTTCCTTCACCGGAAGTTTCATTCCGGCACACAGGATAGCCTTCCCTCTGGCTGTCCTTACTCTGTGCGGGGCATTCATGATTCCATGGCAGATGGCTCTTGCCATGATGTTCTCATGCATCGGTGACTATATGGGCTCATGCAGCAACTTCATCATGCAGATGGGAGGTTTCGCCCTTGCCCACATCATGCTTGTCACCTATTTCATCAGGCGTTACATCGTCTGCAAGGGAGCGGCGAGCCGCAGGAAGAAAAGTTTCATCACCCTTGGCATCCTGACCGCCATGTCAGTTGCCATCATTTCTTTCATTCTCATCGTACCAAGCATCCCCAAGGGAGTCCTGCAAATAGGATGCATTATCTATATGATATTGATATGTACCATGTTGGCTACCGCAATTTTCCAACGGAACGGCATCTATGCCTGCGGAGCCCTGCTCTTTGTCCTGTCCGATTTCATCCTTTCATGGAACAAATTCGTTGCGCCGGTCGAAGGAGAAAAATACCTCATCATGGTGCCATATTACCTTGCCCAGATTCTTCTCTGGGTTAAGGCTTACGATGACAAAAGCCGCAAAATTTTGAGATAAAATGAATCCCAAACCATCCAGAATCCTTTCTGTCGATGCATTGAGAGGTCTCACTGTACTCGGCATGGTCCTGTGCGCGTCAATAGGCTTCAACTCAGGTCTCCCGGCCTGGATGTTCCATGCACAGACACCACCTCCCACCTATGCATTCAACCCCGAAGTCGCAGGACTGACATGGGTCGATCTTGTATTCCCGTTTTTCCTGCTGCCGCTCGGAGCAGCCTTTCCTCTTGCAATGCGCAAGAAAATGGAAAACGGGACAGGTATTGGGACAATGATCAGGAACCTGCTCAGACGATGGGCAATCCTTGTTTTCTTCGCCCTGATTCTGGGCAA
>JBJFDE010000373.1:0-16680 GCA_051889855.1 Candidatus Cryptobacteroides sp.
GAAAAAATATCGGAGAATGAGGCATCTTCAAATGACATGATTCCTTTCCTCCACAGCAATGCATCATGGTCTGAAAACTCCGAGGTGACAAGTTTGCCTCCTATCATTTCTGCCTTCATGTCCGGAGTCAGGATGACATTGACATCATTGTCGTCATAGACTTCAACCTGTCCGTTTACAAGGGCCACAGACCATTCAGGTGCATTCGTATATGAGAAAACATTGAATTCTGTCCCCATTACTTTCACGCTGTAGCACTTCGTATGCACGACAAAAGGCTTGTCCGAACTCTTTGTAACGGAAAAATAGGCTTCACCGTCAAGTTTCACTTCACGCGTACGACGATTGAATCCCTCATATACATCAAGACGGCTTCCTGAATTAAGCCAGACTTGCGTGCCATCTCCCAATGTAAGTTCCGTCCTCTGTCCCATGGGGGCAAAAACGGACATCGACGGATTCTTCCGGCCAAACAAGAAGAATGAAACGGAAAATCCGACCAATAGGATGATTGATGCAGCCACAGACCAAGATACAATTTTTCTTACCATGGATTTCCTCTTCTGCTGCCCGGCTCCTTCCGTATCCATACCGGCATTCCATATCGCCTCATCGTTGAGACGGCGCAGCATCTCGAGCTCTTTCATATTGGCCGGGTCCTCATGGGCCCACCGCATGACTTGCTCAGTCTGAGCATCGGTTGCGCTGCCATTGATGTAATTGCTCAGCAATTCATCGTTTATTTTATTATCCATATTCATCAGTGTGGATATTTATTGGCTGTTCCCTAAAACTATTTTATGTCCTTGTAATACTTCCTGAGTATCTTCAGTATGGGTTTTTCAATGGATTTTTCCCAAATCGAGTAGCCATTGTCATTCGGATGCACTCCATCGGCAGTCGAAGATTCCCCATTGTGCAGGGCGGCATCCGGCTTGATGTAATAGACATCCTTGTATTCTTTGCAAATCACGGCCATAAGGCTGTCAGAGAGGGCACGGCGTCCTCCAAATTCCTTCTGCGCCGCCGTATCAAAATTTTCCATCTCCCAATAAATGGTGCGTTGCACTATGATGGGCTTTCCCGGATGTGCCTTCACCATCCTTTCAATGAAAGGACGAAGGCGCTCCCTGATCGTAGGTATATTCGGATTTGAGAATGGGTCGAATATATAAGCATCTGCATCAATTTCCTCGAGGACATCGGCGAAATAAGGCTGCATCTTGCAATTGCCGCTGAATCCGAGGGTTATGGGCTGCAGGCCCGTGCGGCGCATGAACTGCACAGGATAGCTCATGCCTGAGCGGGCTGTGCTTATGCCGTGGGTGAAACTGCTTCCGTGGAAGACAATCTTATGTCTGAAAGGCGATTCCATCGGATCAATGTGAGTGGCTCCTGACACACAGACCTTGCAGGATTTGATATCCGTATATAGTGGAAGATAGAGCAAGCATTCTTTCTCGCCTGCCGCCATGCTTTTGACAATGGTTCTGACTGTCTCTTTGTTCCTGTGGTCTCTAGGGAAATCCGTCATTCCGGCCCAGAGCCATTTTCCGTCCTTCCTGATATAAAGGTCAAAACCTCTGTATGATCGATATGAATCCCCGCTTGCCTGTTCAAAATCCATCTTTACACCTATGGATTCGGCATCAGTGGTAAAAAGCACTGCAAGACCGGCGGCACAGCGGCATTGCATATTTTCCCCCTTGCTGAAACCCTTGAACCGGCAGGTGTCAATTCTATGGTAAGGGTTTGGCGTATCATCAAAGGCCTTGCCTACGAGATTAAGGCCGGCTGCTTCAACTTCAAGATTCCATTTCTGTGTCTGTGCATAAAGCGGAAGGCACATCAGCAATATTCCGAAAACAAATAAGAGTTTCTTCATTTCTATCATGTATTTGTATAAATAAATCAAATAACGCGAACATTATAAATATCAAAAGGTAATCTTTCAATGCAATCTTGAGGATCTTCAGAACTTTGGTTATATGATATTCTATATTCTTCTCAGAGAGACCCATTGCTTCTGCAATCTCACGATTCTTTTTCCCGTAAACACGACTCTTGATGAAAATATTCCTCGTTTTCGAGTTTTGTTTGCTAAGGACATCATTGACTATTTCCCGGATTTCTCTCGATACTACAGAATTATGTTCATATCTGTCCAGAGATGATATTTTGAAATCAATATCCTGAGTTTTCCACAAAGCAACCTCGGCAAGGGACTTCTGCTTGATTCTCTGATGTTTCAAATAATCCAGACAGAGATTCTTCACAATCACGAATAACCAACTATGGATATCTGCATCAGGATTGTCTTTCAGATGTAACCAAAGTTTTACCATGGAATCTGAAGCAATATCCTGCGCTACCATTTCATCACCGACATACGACCGTGCAAAGGTCACTATTCTTCCATAATATAGCCTGTAGTACTCGTCAAATTTCATGATGGAAACTCTCAAATCAAATCGTCTGACGTTAATCGGACCATAGCATCACCGGATGCTACAATAAATTTGCGCGCAAAGATACAAAATAGTAAAAAGAAAATGCAAGAGTGAGAATGAATACATTCGATTACATAACAAACCAATAAGACATGACACAGTCCCGAAGGGCGTAGTCGAGAAATTTGTTGAATCGCAGCATTTAAAAAGATCTCTCCATGCGCTTCGCTTAGTCGAGATGACAACTGTGGCGGAGTATGCAAATCAACCGGGATTTTCCATTGAGCCGAGTTGAGCACGTTAAACACGTTGAGCAAGGTGAGCCTGGTTATAGCAAACAGAAATGTATAAAATCAAAAAACAGGGTGTCAATCACGACATCCTGTTTTTTGAACTATAACCCTATTATTAACAACTAAACTAACTCGATTAAAGTATTTGCAAAGCCTGTGCCAAACTATTCCATTCGTTCGACTTTCAGATGTTGAATTTTATAATCTTTGTCATCAAAGCTTACAAATATGGTAACAAGCAGCATTTCTCCGCCGGCATTCATGGTGCCAAGTGCATATTTCATATTCGACCGGCCTGCCTTGTGGGTGATTTCGAAAGATCTGGGAGTATAAGACCTGAAAAAAGTCTTCATGATTTGCTTTGCCTGAGTCCGGCTGGCTTCATTGGAGGTTGAGAAAATAGTCACCTCCAGATTGTCTGAAAACCATGCGGACAGTTTATCGGCATCTCCCATCCCGATGTATTTGGCAATGGGCTGGAAAACATCATAACTGCTGTCTTGAGCCTTAAGATTCATGCAACTCAAAAAGACTGCCGCAGCAGCCATACTCCTCATCAATATTCTTGTCATTATGTACTTATCTGAAAACCACGGCATTCCTTTGCAAAATTCAAGCCAAGCCATTATCTTTGCCTGAATAAGATGCCTGCCATGAAAATAACTTTGCTTACAGTGGGAAAAACCGACAGGGACTGGGTCAGACAGGGCTTGGATATATATTTGTCCAGGCTGAAGCATTATATTCCTTTTTCTTTGACGGAAATTCCAGAGTTGAAGAATGTGTCTGCATTTACCAGGGACCAGATAAAAATAAAGGAAGGCAGTCTCATCCTGAAAAATATCCGTCCGAACGACGAGGTGATTCTGCTTGATGAAAGAGGCAAGATGTTCACTTCCATCGAATTTGCATCATTGATAAAGGATAGGCTGGACTATGCTTCCAGAGACATTGTCTTTGTAATCGGGGGCGCATACGGTTTCTCTGATGAAGTATATTCAAGAGCAAATTCTAAGATTTCCCTCTCAAAAATGACATTTTCCCACCAAATGGTAAGAACGATTTTTGCAGAGCAGCTTTACCGGGCCTTCACCATCATAAAAGGTGAACCATATCATCACGAATAAAGAAAGGATATGACCGTAAGAGATTTTATCAATAAAAGATTCACGCTTGCCACATTCGTGACAGCTCTTGCACTTTTCATCCTATCGCTTGCCGGAAACGATTCTGTCAACAATTCCGAGAAAGTGGCCCGTTCATTCGGCAAGAAGGTTGACAGGAGGCTCGAAATGCTGGACGAATTTGTCATGGAGGCATTGGATACCCCTGAAGGTGAGCTGATTGACCTGCCCAATCTGCCGGATGACATGGTCATATACCGTTATCAGAACGACTCATTGCAGTCGTGGTGCAACCAGTTCCCTCTTCTGAATGACGACATTTCCCTGAAGATTGTATATCAAAGACTTACGAATCTCAAGAGCCGAGTGGAATCTCCTCTTGCAGAGGCTACAACTGAATTGTCCTTCATGAACATCGGTTCAAAATGGTACCTTGTCAAAAAGGTCTATGGCAAAGGAAGCACAGTTGTCATCTCCGGACTTGAGATCAAGAACAGACTGGTTGACGACATGGGCAAATCCGATAACGGAGTAAACCCGAAACTCAGGCTTCCGGCACGTTATTCACTGCTTCCTATCAGCTCCAGCGGAGGATCTGAAGTCCTGATCGGTGGCCGCCCGATGTTCAAGATTATTTCAGAATCCACCATTCAGGTCGCACCTTTGTTCGACAATTCAGTCCTGAGATGGATTTCCATAGGCTTGTTTGCCCTGGCATCCATCCTCTTCCTTGCCATACACAGGACATTGAATGTATATCTGATAGTCATGTCCACCCTGACTGTCCTTTTCGTCATGTCCTATATCTGGGGATTGCAGATCAGCAGCAGTTCCCAATTGTTCTCCCCTCCGGTATATGCAGATGGCCCGGTATTATATTCTCTGGGGGCCCTTTTGCTGATCAACACCTATTTCACGGCATTCAACCTGTGTACCTTCCTGATAAGAGGAAGGATAATGGCATTCATACGCAGCAATCCTGAAAGGAGAAGAAGAAATCTTCTGATTTATGGCCTTTTGACAGTTGCAGCTGCCATCATATCTTTTGCCTACACACACCTGAGCCTTAAAAGTCTGGTGATGAACTCCAGCATAACCCTCGAATTGTATCGTTGGAATGTTGGATCCCAGTATTCCATCCTGGTATATCTTTCCTATATCGGACTGCTCATCTGCATATTGCTGCAAATCCAGACTCTAAGGCCGCCTCTTCGTGAGTTTATGCGTCTGAGGTATGACATTTTTGACACCAAGGCCTTGGTAATCAGCGCATTCCTCTTTGCTCTGTATTTTACCGCCACCTCGGGAGTCCTCGGTTTCATGAAGGAACAGGACCGTGTTCATTTGTGGGCGAACAGGCTGGCAGTGGACAGGGACCTGGGCATCGAGATACAGCTCAGGAGTGTGGAAGACGAGATTGCAAGCGACCAGGTCATCAGGTTGCTCTCACCGGTTGAGAATTCCTCCAGCATCATCCAGAACAGGATAATTGAATCATATCTGGGAAGGATAAAACCGAATTATGACCTGAGAATCAATATAATAACAGATAAGGACAAGGCCGGAATCTCATATTTCAACAACATCATACGCACAGGTACTCCAATCGCCGACGGCTCCAGATTCCTCTTCCTCAATGACGAAAATGGCAACAACTGCTATGTCGGGACCTTCCTTTTCTGGTCCGAGAAAAGCGGCATCACCCGATTGCTCATCACTCTGGATTCCGTTGCCAACAAGGAAGACCGCGGATATGACGGACTGATAAACCGCTTCTCTCCAAGCGGGGATGTCCAGATTCCGCATTATTATTCCTATGCAAAATACAACGGAGACAGACTCATTTCATACAAGGGAAATTTCCCATATCCGACTGTATTCGTGAACGAACTCGGACCTCTGCGCAGCAACAAGCTATACATCCAGAGGAACAAAGGCTATGTCCATTTCTCGACTCTTGTAGGAAATGAAGAGATGATTACACTTTCAAGGAAGACGAGAAGCCCGATGACATATTTTACGTCATTTTCTTATCTCTTCCTTGCGATAAGTGGCATACTGATGCTTTTCTCCAGGGCTAACAGACGTTATAAAGCATTCAAGAGCAATTATTTCCGTCGCAGAATCAACGCCATCCTCCTGGCTTCATCATGCCTCATTCTGGTAAGTATGATGCTCATCAGCGTTGTCTTTGTTTACAAGAGAAACGAGGCCAATATGCAGAACCTGATGACTTCAAGGATCAACACCGTCCAGGCCTTGGTAAACGTCAGGACCCGTATGATGCAGGACTGGCAGGAAATGCAGACCCAGGATTTTGCATCTTCCATCGAAAATATCTCGAATACGACCAAATCGGATATAACCTTTTATTCACCGGCAGGACTTGTATTCCGGTCAACCAACCCTGAGGTCTTTGAGAAGATGATTCTCGGATGCAGGATGAATCCGGAAGCGTTCTATAATATAAGGTATCTGAACCAGAGGTTCTACATCAACCTTGAGAAGGTGGATGATGTCAGCTACTGGTCGCTCTATGCCCCTATTGTCAACGATGCGGGCAAGATGATTGCCATCATGTGCATTCCATATACAGGCAAGGACTATGACTTCAGAAGGGAGACCATTTTCCATGCAGCCATGATTCTGAATATCTTCCTCCTGCTGTTGATTGCCTCACTGTTCTTCATTACCAGGGAAGTGGATTCTCTCTTCAAGCCTCTGCTTGAAATGGGACGGAAGATGAGCAGGACGGATATCCACAACCTTGAATACATCGAATATGACCGCGAGGATGAAATCACTTCGCTTGTGGAGGCATATAACAGGATGGTGAAGGAACTCGCAGACTCGTCAGTACAGCTCGCCCAGGCAGAGAGAGACAAGGCCTGGAGCCAGATGGCACGTCAGGTCGCTCATGAAATCAAAAACCCTCTGACTCCGATAAAGCTTGAAATACAAAGACTTATCAGGCTGAAACAGAAGAATAATCCAGCCTGGGAGGAAAAATTCGACAAGGTTGCAGCTGTGGTTCTTGAGCATATTGACATTCTCACCGAGACTGCCAATGAGTTCTCGACTTTCGCCAAACTCTACAGCGAGGAACCAGTCCTCATAGACCTTGACCGGACTCTTCAGGACCAGCTTCTTATCTTTGACAACAGGGAAAACATATCCATCCAGTATATCGGCTTGGAAAATGCCTTTGTCATGGCTCCGAAGCCTCAGCTGATAAGGGTGTTTGTCAACCTGATTACCAATGCATTGCAGGCGATAGAAATCCTGCAGAAGGATGCCAGCGAAAAAGGAGAGGAACCTCTTGCCGGAAAGGTCGTGATATGCCTGAGGAAGAGCACGAAGGACGGTTATTACGATGTCGTGGTGGATGATAACGGACCGGGCGTGAGCGAAGACAATCTTGGAAAGCTGTTCACACCTAATTTCACGACAAAGAGTGCAGGCACCGGTCTCGGGCTTGCAATATGCCGCAATATCATTGAAAAATGTGAGGGAGAAATCAGATACTCCAGATCATTTGCCCTGGGAGGTGCATCGTTCACCGTGACCTTGCCTGTTCACAAGCCCGGGAGCCTTGCTTAATAATTTCACCAAGCCGGATGTCAGAGCCTAATAAACATAGGCTTTGACATCTGCTGCAGTGATGCGTCCGGATGATAGGATAAGAAGCCGCTCCACGACATTCCTGAGTTCCCTGATATTTCCAGTCCAGCTTCTGTCAACGAGCAGTTGGAGTGCATCCTTGTCAATCTCAAGTTTCTGCATTCCGGTCTCTGCGCAGATTTGTTCAATGAAGTAGTTTACCAGAAGAGGAATGTCATCTTTCCTTTCATCAAGGGATGGGACATTGATGACTATGACGCTCAGTCTGTGATAAAGGTCTTCTCTGAAATTGCCTTTGGCTATTTCTTCTTTCAGGTTCTTGTTGGTTGCGGCAAGTACCCTGACATCTACATTGATATCCTTGTCGCTGCCCACCCTTGACAGTTTCTTTTCCTGAAGCACCCTCAGCACTTTGGCCTGGGCGGCAAGTGACATGTCTCCGATTTCGTCCAGGAAAAGCGTGCCGCCGTCGGCCTGCTCGAACTTTCCTTTATGCTGCTTAATTGCTGAAGTGAAGGCTCCTTTTTCATGTCCGAAAAGCTCACTCTCGATGAGTTCTGACGGGATGGCGGCGCAGTTCACCTCTATATATGGCATGGCACTGCGCAGGCTCTTCTGATGCAAGTTCCTGGCTACCAGCTCTTTTCCCGTTCCATTGGATCCGATGATCAGTACCCTGGCATCGGTTTCCGCCACTTTGTCGATCATTTCCCTGATATGACGCATTGGAGCTGAATCCCCTATCATTTCAGAGCCATAAACTTTCTTCTTCAATATCTTGGTCTCCTTGACAAGAGATACTTTCTCAGTTGCATTCTTAATTGTGATAAGAATCCTGTTCAGGTCAAGTGGCTTCTGAATGAAATCAAACGCACCTTTCTTGATACATTCCACGGCCGTGTCTATATCGCCATGTCCGGAAATCATGATGACAGCCGCATCAATTCCCATGGCTTCGACCTTGTCCAGAAATTCAATGCCATCCATTTCAGGCATCTTGATGTCACAGAAGATTACGCTGTATTTCTCTTTTTCCACCATAGAAAGGCCCTGGAGGCCGTTTTCGGCGACATCTACGTCATAGCCTTCATCAGCGAGGATCTCCTTGAGCGAGTTTCGTATCGAGCGCTCATCATCAATAATCAGGAGTTTCATTTTTTCTTGATTTATATATTCTGTTATGATAATGCTTCTACAAATATCGACAATTTTGGGCGTTTGAGCAAAATTTTATATTTTTGTCTCTTCTAAATACAGCATTTTATGCATATTCCTGACATTATCATCGCCGTTGACGGTTATTCTTCCACAGGGAAAAGTTCTTTTGCAAAGGCAATTGCCAAAGAATTCTCCTTCACATATCTGGATTCCGGAGCCCTTTACAGGGGCGTGACCCTTTTTGCCATGGAGAACGGCTTCATTGACGAGGATTGTCACATCGACGAAAAAGGACTCGAGACCGCGCTCAACAACCTGGACATCCATTTCGGGGAAGGCGGGACCTATATGGGTGACCGCCTCATTGAAAAGGAAATCCGTTCCCTTGAAGTCGCCTCAAAGGTAAGTCCCATAGCCACAGTACCGCAGGTGAGGGCTTATGTTGACCGGAAGTTGCGTGAGGAAGGGCAGCACAAAAGGGTGGTGATGGACGGACGTGACATCGGGACCACCGTTTTCCCGGAAGCCGAACTAAAAATATTCATGACCTCGGATCCTTTGGTCAGGGCTGAAAGGCGTGCCGCAGAAATGAGAGCAAAAGGAGAGGATGTCACCATTGAAAATGTGTTGAAAAATCTTCAGGAGAGGGATTATATTGATTCCCACAGGGAGACTTCCCCGCTTTCAAAGGCAGAAGATGCTGTGGTTCTTGACAATTCATATATGACGCCTGACGACCAGATGCAGTGGCTGAAGAAAGTCATGGCTGAAAGATTCGGTTGCTGAAATATGTTGACAGTTGATATTGATGCTAATTCAGGTTTCTGTGCCGGTGTGATACGTGCCATAGGGAAGGCAGAGGAATTTCTTCAGGCAGAAGCTTGCGGGGATAGGAAATTGTATTCACTTGGTGCCATAGTGCATAATGATGCTGAACTCAACAGATTGGTTTCCAAAGGATTGGTTACTATCGAAAGAGAGGATTTGGACAATATGTCCGGCTCGGATGGCGAGACTTTGCTGATCCGGGCCCATGGGGAGCCGCCCCAGACTTATGAAAAGGCCAGGTCGCTCGGATTCGGAATAATTGACTGCACTTGTCCCGTGGTTCTGCGTCTGCAGAAGATTATCAAGGAAACATATATGAGCCAGAGGGGTGCCGGTAAGGGTCAGATTGTGATTTTCGGCAAACCCGGACATGCAGAGGTGCTGGGACTCATCGGCCAGACTGAAGGTACTGCCGTTGTGGTCGAAGACCTCCCGATGCTTGAAAAAGCTTTCGCGGACGGTTTGCTCAAATCCGGTACTCCAACCCACATTTTCAGTCAGACGACCAAAAGCCCTTCCGAATATGAGGAACTTTGCCTAAGACTGAAGGACTTGACTCCGGATCCGGTCATCCATGATACGATATGCCGTCAAGTAGCCACCAGACATCAGAAGTTGTCTGAATTTGCCTTGGAACACGATGTGATTGTCTTTGTTTCCGGAAAGGCAAGTTCCAACGGCAAGGTGCTGTGCGACCTGTGTAAAACTGTGAATATCAGGACATATCACGTAGATTCTCCGTCAGAGATAAAAAGGGAATGGTTCCGGGCTGATGACAAGGTGGGAGTATGCGGAGCGACTTCGACTCCCAAATGGCTCCTTGAACAGGCAGCATCGGAGATTGCCGGTCTGAATAACAACAATTTAAAATAGTTATTTTTTTTGCAGAAAACATACAATTTTATAATTTTGCAGCCGATTTTTCGGGAAGACCGGAATCAAGTATCAATGATAATTCATTAAACATTATATTTTTATGGCAACAACAGCTGATTTCAAAAACGGACTCTACATCAACTACAATGGAAAACCATGCTCAATCGTATGGTTCCAGCACGTAAAACCTGGTAAGGGCCCGGCTTTCGTCAAAACCAAACTCCGTAACCTTGAGAACGGTCGTATCCTTGAGAATACTTTCACTGCAGGTGCTAAAATCGAGACTATCAATGTCGAGAGAAGACCATATCAGTTCCTTTACAAGGATGAGGATGGATTCAACTTCATGCATGAAGAGACTTACGAGCAGATTCACCTCGATGAGAACCTCGTTGACAATGCAGACCTTATGAAAGAGGGCCAGCATGTTGAGATGATGTTCCTTGCTGACGAGGAAAGGTGCCTCACTTGCGAGCTTCCAACCTATGTTGAGCTTGAGGTGACCTACACAGAGCCTGCTGTCAAGGGTGATACAGCTTCTACCAATGCTCTCAAGGAAGTTACTCTTGAGACTGGTGCCATCATCATGGCTCCGCTTTTCATCAACCAGGGTGAGAAGATTCGTGTCAACACTACTGACCGCAGCTACGGTGAGCGTGTGAAGTAATCTGATTTCCAGACACTAAAAAGAGCGGCTGAAACTGATTCAGCCGCTCTTTTTGTTATGGATAGCCAGTCCGAAGACGTGGCGATAGCCAGACTTATTATTGCTGGGCAACCTTGTCGAAGGCATCCGAGCGCTTGAGCACGAAGTTCGAGCCGAGGTATTTCGTCCTCACCTCATCGTCGGCGGCAAGCGCCTCCGGAGTGCCGCTCTGCAGGATGTTTCCTTCATACAGCAGATAGGCACGGTCGATGATTGCAAGGGTCTCACCGACGTTGTGGTCAGTGATGATGACACCTATATTCTTATATTTGAGCTTCGCAATGATGTGCTGGATGTCTTCCACGGCAATGGGGTCCACTCCGGCAAAAGGTTCGTCAAGCAGGATGAACTTCGGATCGATTGCAAGGGCCCGGGCAATCTCGCAACGGCGGCGTTCTCCTCCGGAGAGCTGGATACCCTTGCTCTTGCGGACCTTGTGCAGGTTGAATTCGTCCAGAAGCTGCTCAAGGCGTTCCTTCCTCTGAGCCTTGGTGAACTGCTTCGACATCTCCATCACTGACATGATATTGTCCTCGACACTCATGTGCCTGAAGACCGAAGCCTCCTGTGCGAGGTAGCCTACGCCTTTCTGCGCCCTCTTGAACATAGGAAGCGAGGTAATGTCCTCATCATCAAGGTAAATCCTTCCGGCATTCGGGACTATCAGTCCGGTAATCATATAGAAGCTGGTGGTCTTGCCGGCTCCGTTCGGGCCGAGGAATCCAACGATCTCGCCTTGCTCCACTTCCATGGACACGCCCTTGACAACTGTCCTCGGGCCATATTTCTTGACTAAATTCTCACAACGAAGTTTCATCAGTGTTTTCTTTTTCCTTTATTTTACATCCAGTGCAAGATCCTGGACAAGATTCTTGACCTGTTCATTCTGTGAAATGAGTTCCTTGGCCTGTTCTCCGGGCATGTATGCAGTTTTCGGTTCCTGAGGATCGTCAGGTACGATTGACACCCTGAGGAACACCTTTGCCGAGCCGACGATATTCCTGTATTTGCCTTCCAGTTCATGGAGGAGCTTTGATTCCACCCAGTCTTTCTGTGCCTGGTTCACGACTCTGAAAGTCACAGTCTTGCCTTCTTCCTTTTCTTCAATCGACAGGGCCGTGCTGGAAAGCATGCTTGCAAGACGCGGCTTGTCCGAATATGCCGCAGCGAGTTTCGGCCACGCTTCCTTCAACGCGTCATCGGAAGGGACAGGATGCTGAGCGGTATTTTCATTTGCAACGACCGGGTTATCCTGATTGCCCTCCATGACGGATCTCATGGAAAGTGCCCCGACTGCGCCTGTCCTCGGAGCCCTTGTACGGCGCTCCCTTGGCTGATTGTCTTCGGACGGTGTCTGGATGGCTGCCGACTGACGGGCAGGTGAAGCAGTCAGGCTTGTCGCAGATGGTGCGGATGGAACGGTCGCGGATGGCTTGATTGTCTGGGCCGGCTGGGCGGATGGTGGCAACTGGAAGGTTGGTGATGGCTGGGCCGTCTGTACTGGCTGGGCCGTCTGGGCCGGTGCCATGTCGGCAGGCTTTGATGCAATGAAACTCAGACGCATAAGTGCAAACTCGATGTGAAGACGCGGATTCACGCTCGCCCTGTAGCCTGATTCGCATTTGGTCGTGATGTCCAGTGCCTCATAGAGGAAGGAAAGAGGACACCTTGATGCCTGTTCACGGTATTTTGCCTTCAATGAGTCCGGAAGTTCAAGCAAAGCCTCCAGTCCGCCGCTCTTGCTCACAATCAGGTCCCTGAGGTGGGATGAAAGGGCTGCCACGAAATGAAGGGCGTTGAAACCCTTGGTAAGTATTTCATCAAAGGTCAGCAAAGCCGAAGGATAATCCCCCTTCAGGAAGGCATCGACAAGGGAGAAGCTATATTCATAGTCAAGCACATTCAGGTTGCGGAGCACATCCTGGTATTTGACGTCGGTCCCGCAGAAGGCCACGGTCTGGTCGAAGATGGTGAGGGCGTCCCTCATCGCTCCGTCCGCCTTGTGGGCTATCACATGCAGGGATTCATCGTCGATGGTGATGTTCTCATTATCGGCCACCATGCGGAGGTTGCGGACGATATTGTCCACCGTAATCCTGTTGAAATCATAGGTCTGACAGCGGGACAGGATGGTCGGGAGAATCTTGTGCTTTTCCGTGGTGGCGAGGATGAATATGGCATGTGCAGGCGGTTCCTCCAATGTCTTGAGGAAGGCATTGAAGGCCGACTGTGAGAGCATGTGCACCTCGTCTATGATATATACACTGTATTTGCCTACCTGCGGCGGGATGCGGACCTGTTCCATGAGGTTCTTGATGTCCTCGACACCATTGTTCGATGCCGCATCAAGTTCGTGGATGCAATATGAGCGTCCTTCGGCAAAAGAAATGCAGGACTCGCACTGGCCGCATGGCTCCATGTCCTCCGATGGGTTGGAGCAGTTGATCATCTTGGCGAATATGCGGGCCGTGGTCGTCTTTCCGACTCCCCGGGGACCGCAGAACAGATATGCGTGGGCCAGCTGTCCCCTGAGGATGGAGTTCTTCAGGGTGCGGGCGATGTTGTCCTGACCTATCAGTGTCCCGAATGAATCCGGACGATATTTCCTTGCAGATACAATGTATTGTGACATATTAAATCAATTTTCCCGTCATCGAAATCACAAAAGTACTTAAAAAAGTTGATAATGTACCTTCATTGGCGAGGAAATTGTATCTTTGCGGCGGTTTGTAAAAAAAATGATATTATGAAGAAACTCCTTATAATCATTGAAGCTATTCTGCTCTCAGCGGCACTGCTCATCCCGGCAACGGCCGGAGCACAGGCACAGATAAATACAAAAAAGGTAAAGATAAGCGACTTCACATCAAAGACAACAAGGGTTGTGACTACAGGCAATCCGTTCTATGAAAGCGCGTTGAAGGAGGAGATTTCTGCCCGATGGAGGATTTCGCCATTTGAGTTCTGTTCCATCGAAGAATTCGAGCAGACAAAATGCAGCGAGGACTATTACTTCCTTTTGGTTACCAAGGGCCAGTTCAAAAAAGAAAGCGAACCTGGAATCCAATTCCTTACACTGGTCAAGGGTGGGAAAGATGCAGAAAAAGGAATAGACCAGATGCTGGAGATTGTATCCATGCCGTTTGCATCTGCCGATTCCCCATCAGGAAGAGAACTGGTGGTCCTGCCTGTTTTTCTGGACATCATACAGAACTATACTTTGGACTCTATGGATAGGGATATCAACGCCTACTCCGGACTGGCAAACTACACATTGAATCTTTCAAAATCTTCTGATTTTGACGTAGTTATCTCAGAGGATGACTTGAGTGAGGAAGTTGATGAGGAATTCAAACGGAGCATGGTCGGCAGCGGCCTTATATTCATGGATGAAGATGATGTGGATGACATGATAATTGACAACACGCCAGGCACGATTGCCAGCTATACCGTAGCTCCAGCCAATCCTCAGAACGGATCAGTATGCTATAAAATGCTGTTCGATACCGTTGACCATACTTTATATTATTATCGCAAACACAAGATTGGCAAGAAAGCCGGTACAGGTTTCCTGAAGGAAGATCTTAAAAGAATTGCAGGAGCACGATAAACCCTCGAAACATGATTATCGGACAAACTGAATGCGGAATGAAATATGCCGTAAGGCGCAGTACGTCATCCGTCGGCTACTGTGCACTCAGCATCAAATGCGGCACACGCGACGAAGATGGTTATCACAGCGGCATAGCACATTTTACAGAGCATACGATATTTAAGGGAACTTCCAGGAGAAGTTCCTCTGTAATAAACAGTTATCTAGACAAACTTGGCGGTGAGCTCAATGCATTCACTACCAAGGAGGAGATTGTATTCCACGCCACTGTGCTAAAGGAAGACTTGGGAAGGGCAGCTTCCCTGCTTTTCGAACTGGCCACTTCTCCATCTTTCCCTGAAAACGAAATAGAAAAGGAGAAATCCGTTGTCATAGATGAAATCAATTCATACAAGGACAGCCCTTCGGAGGACATATATGACAAATTCGAGGAGATGCTCTTCAAGGGGCATCCTCTGAGCAAACCCATTCTGGGCACCGCATCGTCGGTAAAAAAGATTAACCGGGAAGAACTTGCCAGATTCGTCAAGGAGAAATTCGTTCCTTCGAGGATGGCGTTTTCAGTCGTTGCAAACATTGATGAGGCAAGGATGGAGAAGGAGGTCCGCAGATTGGCTGAAAAGTTCTTCAAAGGATTGTCTTCGTTACAGGAAGTGACCGAGAGAAAGGAGCTTGAGACTTTCAATTGCAATGAGACTTTTTGTGGCAATGAATCTTTCGACAAGTGCCTGAACAAGCGCAATCATCAGGCGAACTGCATTATAGGAGGTCTGGCACCTTCCCTTTACATGCATCGTGAGAGGCTTGCTACCGTCCTGCTGTGCAACGTGTTAGGCGGCCCGGCTTCAAATTCAATCCTCAATTCGGTGCTTAGGGAAAAGAATGGATGGGTCTATGGAGTTGAATGTACATACACCCAATATAAAGACACAGGTATCGCTGCCATAAGCATCGGATGTGACAAGGACAACCTTGACAAATGCATCCGTGAGATTGAAAAGGAACTGGCAAAGCTACAGTCTGAGCCACTGACTGAAAGGAAGTTACGTGCCGCGAAAAAACAACTCTTGGGACAGATTGCAATCAGTTCGGACAATGGTGAGACCCAATGTCTGTCGATGGGCAAGGGACTCATGGATTATGGCCGTGTGACCGATGATGCCCGGACGAGGGAACTTGTTGAGAGCATCAGCGCTCAGGATGTACAGGAGATGGCCTGCAAGGTGTTTGACATGAAGAGTCTTTCAAGACTCATATATTTATAGATATGGAAAAGATTTACGACTATATCGAAAAGCGCCTTCCGCATCAGGATGAGGCTCTTGAATGGCTGATCAGGCAGACTCACACAAGGACGAATCATGCAAGGATGCTTTCCGGAAAGGTCCAGGGGCAGCTGCTGAAGATGATTGTACGGATAAGCGGGGCAAGACGCATCCTTGAGCTCGGTACGTTCACGGGATTTTCAGCCATCTGCCTTGCAAGCGGCCTTCCGGAAGACGGGCATCTTGATACGTTGGAGCTCAATGATGAGCTTGAGGACCTGATTCTTGAGGGCTTTGAAAGGGCAGGGCTTTCCGACAAGATAAGCCTGCATATCGGTGACTGCATCCGGACACTCAAGACTTTCCGCAGTGAAATGGAGTCTGGCAAGGACGGACGGAATCTGTATGACATAGTGTACATGGATGCCAACAAACGTGAATACAACGAGTACTACGAGCTGGTCTTCGACATGGTACGCCCCGGCGGCCTCATACTTGCCGACAATGTCCTCTGGGACGGCAAGGTCTGCCAGAACCCGCTTCCGCAGGACAAGCAGACCCAGTCAATAGTCCGTTTCAACGATTCCATAGCATCAGACCCGCGCGTTGAATCAGTAATCCTGCCCCTCCGCGACGGTCTGTCCGTCATCCGAAAGCTCTGATACAAACCGGGTGTTTTGAGTTATTGCAAAAAATAAAATGAATAATTAATAATTTACCTAAAAATGAGCTTGGGCAACAGTTTG
>JBJFDE010000374.1:0-4451 GCA_051889855.1 Candidatus Cryptobacteroides sp.
GCGGCTGTTTCATACAAAAATCAATTTAGGTATAACATTGAGTAATCATTTTAATAATTATCATAATCCTTATGAACTTCAGCAGACAAATCAATTTCGTTTCGGCAGAGGAGGCCGTAAAAGTTGTAAAGTCAGGTGACCATGTGCATTTCAGCAGTGTGGCAAGTGCGCCGAAAATCCTCATAGATGCCCTTTGCGCGAGAGCAGATGCGGGAGAGCTTCGGGATGTACGCATACACCATCTTCACACCGAAGGACCGGCTCCATATACGGATCCGAAATATGACGGAATCTTTTTCCATCAGGGTTTTTTCATTGGAGCAAACGTACGTAAAGGTGTTCAGAGCGGCTATGCCGACTACATTCCTGTCTTTCTTAGTGAAACTCAGAAACTTTATCGGTGCGGAGCCCTTCCCTGTGATGTCGCGATGATTCAGGTCTGTCCTCCGGACAAGCATGGCTTTGTTTCATTGGGAACTTCCGTTGATGCCACACTCGCGGCCATAGAATGTGCCAAGACTGTGATTGCTGTTGTGAACAAGAATGTCCCGAGGGCATGGGGACAGGCCATGATCCCGATGTCGATGATTGATATTTTTGTCGAAGGCGATACTCCTCTCGAACCGGCTCATTTCAGCCAGCCGAATGAAGTGGAAACAGCCATCGGACGCCATTGTGCGGAACTTATCGAGGACGGGGCATGCCTGCAGATGGGAATCGGTGCCATTCCTAACGCCGTACTGGCCCAGCTGGGATCGCACAAACATCTTGGAGTTCATACGGAAATGTTTGCTGACGGAGTGCTTCACCTTGTGGAAAAGGGGGTGATTGACGGCAGCAACAAAGTTACGGACAAAGGCAAACTGGTTTCAACCTTCCTTATGGGATCGCAGGAAGTCTATGATTTCATCGATGACAACCCAATGGTCTCGATGATGGACGTCGGTTATACCAATGACCCATATATCATAGCCCAGAATCCCAAGATGACCGCAATCAATTCTGCGGTTCAGATTGACCTTACCGGACAGGTATGCGCCGATTCCATAGGAACCAAATTCTACTCCGGAGTGGGAGGACAGTGCGATTTCGTTTTCGGCGCCTCCCTCTCCAAGGGTGGAAAGGCCATCATAGCCATGCCTTCATGCACCAACAAGGGAGAAAGCAAGATAGCTCCTACGATAATCAACGGTGGAGGCGTTGTCACAACCAGGGCTCATGTACATTACGTGGTGACAGAATACGGTGCCGTTGACCTTTATGGACGCTCCATGCAGGAAAGGGCTAAACTCCTGATAAGCATTGCACATCCGGACCATCGGGAGGCTCTTGACCGCGCTGCCTTCGAACGTTTCGGTCCTCACTACCATAGCTTCTGAGCCTTTTTGAGGTAGATGTTCTGTCATATTTTTTTTGCAAACCAGTCCCGAAATATTATCTTTGTGGCCCGTTAACACAAGCTTACCCTAAACGATATATATATGCGACTTGGCTTTGACAACGGAAAATATCTGAAGATTCAGTCTGAACAGATTAAAAAACGTATCTCACAGTTCGGAGACAAACTCTACCTCGAATTCGGAGGAAAACTATTTGACGACAACCATGCAAGTCGGGTGCTCCCCGGTTTTCAGCCTGACAGCAAATTGCAGATGCTCATGCAGTTAAGTGACTGCGCTGAGGTCGTCCAAGTAATCAGTGCTCTTGACATAGAGAAAAACAAGATGCGCGGAGACCTCGGTATCACATACGATGAGGATATTCTGCGTTTGAGAGAAGAATTCGAAAAAGTAGGACTCTATGTAGGACCTGTCGTAATCACTCACTTCAATGGACAGGCAAGTGCGGATGCTTACCGCAAGAGACTAGAACGTCAGGGAATCAAAGTCTGCTACCATTATACGATTGACGGCTATCCCAACAACGTGGCCCTGATTGATTCTGAAGAAGGATTCGGCAAGAATGATTATGTTGAGACCACAAGACCTCTTGTCATCGTCACGGCTCCGGGACCAGGAAGCGGAAAGATGGCAGTATGCCTGAGCCAGCTCTACCATGAGCACAAAAGGGGAGTGAAGGCCGGCTATGCCAAATTTGAGACCTTCCCTGTGTGGAACCTTCCGCTCAAACACCCTGTGAACATTGCCTATGAGGCTGCCACTGCAGATTTGAACGACGTAAACATGATTGACCCGTTCCATCTTGAGGCTTACAACAAGATTGCTGTCAACTATAACCGTGACATAGAAATCTTCCCTGTGCTGAATGCTCTCTTTGAAGGCATATATGGTGAGAACCCTTACAAGTCCCCTACAGACATGGGAGTCAACATGATAGGTTTCTGCATGAGTGATGAGGATGTCTGCTGCAATGCTGCCCGTGATGAGATTATCCGCAGATATTACAATGCCCTTGATACATTGGCAGAGAACGGAAGCAATGAGAGCGAGGTGAACAAGATTGCCCTGATCATGCAGCAGGCAAAGCTTACGACTGCCTACCGCCGCACCACTGTTGCCGCACGCGAACGTAAGGAACTCTCCGGTGCCGCATCTTCTGCCATCGAACTTCAGGACGGAACCATCATCACCGCAAGCACAAGTTCGCTGCTCGGTCCGAGTGCCGCCCTTATCCTGAATGCCGCCAAACATCTTGCAGGCATACCGCATGACGTCAAACTCATTCCTGAAGAGATGATCGAGCCTATCCAGAGAATGAAAGTTAGCTTCCTTCACGGTCACAACCCTCGACTTCATACCGACGAGGTGCTCGTTGCCCTCTCGATGCTCAGCATCAAGGATGAAAACTGTCGCCGTGCCCTCGAGCAGTTGCCGAAATTTGACGGTTGTCAGGTCCATTCCACTGTAATGCTCAGCGAAGTTGACCGCAAGATATTCCGCAAACTCGGTGTAGGTCTCACATGCGATCCTGTCCGTAAGGAATAGCATTTGACATATCCCAATGTTTTTCTTATATTTGCAAAGATTGGCTTTAGGAAAACAGAGACAATGAAAGCTGGATTCACAGACAGATATATCAGAGTCCCTCTCAGACATTTGACTACCAAGGTGTCAGAGAGGGATATGATGTTGGTACTGTCCCTTCTGGTGGGCATTGCCTGCGGCCTGGCTTCCGTACTACTGAAAACGGCAGTAGAATTCATCCACGAATTGCTAACAAGCTGGTTCGACGGTTCGGACTACAACTTCCTCTACCTCATTTATCCCGGTATAGGTATGCTCCTGGCCCTGCTTTTCGTAAAATACGTCATCAAGGACAATATCGGCCACGGAGTCACGAAAGTTCTGCTTGCCGTTTCCAAGAATGAATCCAAAATCCGTCCCCACAATATGTGGTCCTCGGTCGTAGCATCCTCAGTTACAATCGGTTTCGGAGGATCAGTAGGAGCCGAGGCTCCAATCGTATATACCGGAGCTGCCATCGGATCCAACGTGGCGAGATTCATGGGACTTTCATACAAGAACATGACCATCCTCCTTGGTTGCGGTGCCGCGGGTGCGGTGGCAGGTATATTCAAAGCTCCGCTCGCCGGTGTGCTTTTCACTCTGGAGATACTCCTGTTCAATATCTCGATGACCTCCATCCTTCCGTTGCTCCTGTCCACGATATCGGCGACGGTTGTATCCTACATTTTCCTTGGCGACCAGCTTCCGTTTGCCTGCTCGCTCTCGACCTTTACAATGCATAATATCCCGTTCTACATTCTTCTGGGACTATTCTGTGCAGCTTGTTCGATTTATTTCACGCGAACCACGCTCTGGCTCGAGGACAAAATCAAAAGCATAGAGAAGCCTTTCCTGAGATGGGGCATATCGGCATTGTGCCTGGGTCTTCTGATCTTTCTGTTCCCTCCGCTTTATGGTGAGGGGTATGGCTATGTCCATGAACTTCTGAACGGAGGCTCTATTGACCTCGAAGGCCGTACTGTTCTTGCATTTTTCATGCGTACACCTTGGACGGTGCCGCTTTTCTTCCTGCTTATCCTGCTTCTGAAAGTCTTTTCGATGTCTTTCACCAATGCCGGCGGCGGAGTGGGAGGTACATTCGGTCCGACCCTTTTCATCGGAGCCATCGCCGGGTTCGTGCTTTCCCGTACCATCAACCTGATGGGAGGAGGTGCAATTGTACCGGAACAGAACTTCGTGCTTGTAGGAATGGCAGGACTGATGGCAGGAGTCATGCAGGCTCCGATGACAGCCATCTTCCTCATTGCGGAAATATCAGGAGGTTATGAATTGCTCATACCATTGATTCTCACCGCAACCGTTTCATTCGGTTTCACCAGGATGGTCGAGCCGTATTCCATCTATACAAAGCGAATTGCCAAGAGGGGAGAGTTGCTCACCCATGACAGTGACCAGGCTGTGCTTACTTTGTTGAAAACCAATGAATTGATTGAACATGACTTCAGTGCGGTAAAAATTGATGCC
>JBJFDE010000375.1:0-4425 GCA_051889855.1 Candidatus Cryptobacteroides sp.
TCCTTCACAGCAGTCTCTTTGTCAAAGTTGTTATAATAAACAATGAGCTGCTCAGCAGATCCGCCAGGTCCGGCCTGGTTCACCGTAAGGCTTACCTTTGACATTCCGATTGTGAAAATAATGTCAGCACTGCGGTCCATTCCTTTGTTCTCAAGAACGGTCACAGTCACTTTCTGCTCATCTGCCGATGCTGCTCCATGTTCAGGAGATACTACCACCCAGTCCTGGGCAATGGATTCAACCATCCACTCACGAGTTGCCTTGACAGACAGGCTCTGCTCACCACCTGCTGCTTCGAAAGACATTTCCTGGGTGCTTAGTTCAATCTTCGGCAAGCCGAGATTACCTTGAGGTTGTTCACAGGCGAGCACCATCAATGCTGCCAGAACATAAAAAAACAAATGTTTGATTTTCATTTTATGTTATTATTTAATTTCTAATTTCCGACCTTGGCACTCATTATCGGTTCACATAAAGCCCTGAAAGCAATTGCAAATCGTATTTTTATATTTTATCGGAATGAATCTGTAAATTTATCATAAATAAACCACATTTCACAATAAAATATCATAACTTTGGGAAAATTGGAGGAAAAATGATGGAAATAGAGAAAGATTTGATTTTTGAGACAGCAGAGAGATATGTGAATGAGACAGGATTGTCAATCTTCCTTACAGGAAAAGCGGGCACTGGTAAAACCACATTCCTCAAATATATCACCAGCACAACATCCAGGCGCTTCGTCATCCTCGCTCCCACCGGAGTAGCGGCAATCAATGCCGGTGGAGTCACCATCCATTCTTTCTTCCAACTTCCGCTCTGCCCCTATCTTCCTGAAGTCAAGGAACTTATCACCGAATACCAGATGCCGCAGAAGGGCGGCTTACGCAAAAACCGCATCAAGATAATCCGCACACTGGACCTGCTGATCATTGATGAAATATCCATGGTTAGGGCTGACCTGCTTGATGCAGTCGATATGACCCTGAGAAGGTATCGCCGCAACAACAAACCTTTTGGCGGGGTGCAGCTGTTGATGATCGGGGATGCCAACCAGCTCTCCCCCGTCGTGAAGGAAAATGAACGGGAATATATATCACGGGTCTATCCTTCCCCATATTTCTTCTATTCGAAGGCATTGCAAAAATTGCCATATATCACCATTGAACTGAGCAAGGTGCACCGCCAGAAGGACCTGCATTTCCTGAATATCCTCAATTCCATCCGGGAGAACCGGATAAGCCGGGAGATTCTCAATGAATTGAACCGTAGGGTAGGGGCTTTTGACGAAAGCCAGTGCGGGGATGTCATCCGTCTGACCACTCACAACAGCCAGGCAGACAGGATAAACACGGCAAAACTCCAGGCACTGAGTACAAAAGCCTTCGAGTGGGAGGCTGAGATTGAAGGAGATTTCCCGGAAAACCTGTACCCTGTTGAAAAAATCCTGACTTTGAAGGTCGGCACACAGGTGATGTTCGTTCGGAATGACGCACAGGGACAGTATTACAACGGCAAGATTGGAACCGTGCAACGCATTGACAATAAGGGAATTGTAACGGTTGTTGACCAGGACGGACAGGAGATTGTCGTCGAGCAGGCTGAATGGCCGAATCTGCAGTATTCTCTTGACAAAGAGTCGGGGGAAATTCGTCAGGACACTGCCGGGGTGTTCAGGCAACTTCCTCTGAGGATTGCATGGGCCATCACAATACATAAAAGCCAGGGTCTGACCTTTGACAAGGTCATAATAAATGCCGGCGCTGCCTTTGCCTTCGGCCAGGTCTATGTCGCTCTGTCCCGTTGCCGCAGCCTGGAGGGTATTTCACTTGATGAACCAATCAGTCCTTCTGTCGTTTATTCTGATGCCAACATTGCCCGGTTCAACAGGGATATACCGCCTTTCGAGGACGTACGGGCAAGACTGGAGGGTGAACAGTTGAGCTATTATTTTGATAATCTGAGAGATATATTTTCATTCGACCGCTCCTGCAACCTGATGGGATGGGTGGACAAGGTGTTCAGGACGAAGTTGAGTTCCGTATATCCGGACTATATCGTAAAAATCGAAGTGGCTCTCGCAGAGATAGATGCGGCAGCCAAGGTCGGGGAGACATTCCGCAGGCAGCTCAGCAAGATTCAGGACGGGTACAGTGGTGCGGAATCGGAAGAATACTTGCAGCAGAGGCTGAGCAAAGCTGTGGATTATTTCTTGCCCATCTTCACTCAGGCACGTCTGCTCGTGCAGGATATTTCCACTCTTGAGATTGACAACAAGGAGAATAAAAAAGCTTTGAAAGAGGCCTGCGAGGAGTGTCTTCCGGAGCTCCTGACTGAGTGCAATGCAATGGAGGCCATTCAGAAGGGTAATTTCAGCATAGACAAATACAACAGGATACGCACTGATGCCTATCTTGCAGAATTGCCTGCAAAAGGCAAACGCAAACTGAAGAAAGTCGAAAAGGCAGAAGGTGAATCCCCTGCTGTAAATGAAGATTTGCGCGAGCGCCTGATGAAATGGCGCACAGAACGCTTCAAGGCAGACAATGTCCCTGCATACAGCATCATGCACCAGAGCACCCTGCTGGAAATCGCCATGCTGATACCCAAAACCAAGGCGGAGCTTCTTTCCATCAAAGGCTTCGGAGAATCCAAATTCAAGAAATACGGCGAAGAAATCCTGGCCATCTGCACCGAATTCTGACGGGATTCGGAGGATTTCTGCAAAATAATAACGGCCGCCCGGAATCCGGACGGCCGCAATATTAATGTTTATCTTTGAGATTACTCTACGGTAATTTCGATTTTTGCCATGTAAACGGCATAGTTTGAATTATTCATAATCTTGATAAATCCACATCCTGCGGGAATATCATATACCGATCCTGTTTCATCTGAACTTTTAAGACTGACTTCAGTTGAAGGATTTGCCTCTGCTCCGGCATATATTGTAAGATTTGAATCATACCAAGTCTTTCCAGAAGCGACTGTCAGTTTAAGAGATTTAATTGTACCAAAACTTGCAGTGTTATAGAGGAAAGAGCCAGCCTTTTTCATCTGGATACCGTTACCATAGTTGGCAACATTATAGAGCATAAACGACTTTCCATTCAAAGTATGCTCTGTTCCAGCAACTTCAGTAGGATATGAAGTAGGAAGGTTCTCATCGGTAATGGTGATTACAGATGACTCGCTTGGTGTCTCCGGCTCTTCAGCAGAACCGCTCTCGTGAGAAACATAGAAGCATCCGTCAGCCTCAATGAGACCCTTGTAACTTGTCTTGTAGCAAACGATGGTCAGGTTGTCTCCCTCTTTTACTCCAAGAGTTCCAAACTGACCTTTTGCACCGCCCCAGCCGGTCTTGACTCCATATACATAGACCTCGGTTGTACCATCTGTGAGTGCAAAGTTGCCATAACCTTCAAGGTCGAACTTGGTATTCGCCTCAGTACTCTTTGCAACTTTACCAGAAATCCTGTACCAAGCTTCCTTGTTATCTTCAAGAGCGCGGAATCCGGCAAGGTCAATATCCTTGACCTCAATACGGTTTTCAACAACAGCGCTTACAAGCTGAGGAGCTCCTTTATAAGAGCCCTTCTTGCCGACAACAGTGATGATGTCGCCAGCCTTGACAGTGAAGTCGCCGTAAGAAGCCTTGTAGAGGTAAAGTTCGCCAGTCGCATCCTTGATATAGATCTTTCCGGATGCAAGGTCATCAACCTTTGATACATATCCAGTTACACGGTACTGAGTGTCACCGTCTTCAGCTGCAAGAATGTTGTCTATTGTAGTCTCGATGATAGCACCTTCCTGAACGAATTCATAATATACCTTTGAAGAACCTGAAGTGAAGTCAATCTGACCTTTGCGGTCACCACCTGCGTTAGGGAAGAGCTTTAATGTAACGACTGCGGTGTCAGCAGGGTTGGTTTCAATCTTGCTTGGAACACCGGCGATGGTCTTGACATCAACGACTGATGCCCAATCCCTGTACTGAGCAGGAACAGAAGGGTTGAAGTTGCTGCCCTTGTAAGCTACCTTCACGTCAAACTCGCCACCTTCAATAGGATAGGTCTGTGACTCAGTGAGAACCTTGGCAAGAGACTTGGTTATCTTGATTACAGTTACGTTTACAAGTTCTACAGTTGAGTTGTAAGTAGTCTTAGGACCTTCAACCTCAACAACGTCACCAACCTCGATTCCAAGGCTTGTGAAGTTCTTCTCAGCACCTTTTGCATCAAGAGTACCATAGATGTAAACCTCACCTGTAGCATCCTGGAGGTACCAGTTACCATAAGTTGTGTTGGCGATAGCAGTACAAGTACCCTTGGTTCTGTATGTCTTGCCATCCGGACCTGCAATAATCTCGGCACAAGTAGCGCTTGAAGCCTCAAGAGAGCCCTGACGTACACGGAGAATCTGGGT
>JBJFDE010000376.1:0-16463 GCA_051889855.1 Candidatus Cryptobacteroides sp.
CTTGTTGCAAAGCTGTTGCTTGCCATTCCGGATACCTTGTCATAATAGCAGAAAGTCGCAGGAGTCCATTTCCAACTCTTGTCGGCCCACATTACCTTAGGAAGCGCATTGTCGGCGGTATATTCCTGATTGTCATAGAAATAGTCGTACTTCAAGGCATTGATGAGAGGAATGAAAGTGATGTTGTCAGGAGTAGCAGGGTCGTAATAGTAATAACCGACCTCTGCAGACAGGTTTCCAGTGGCACCGTATATGGTCGAGATGTAGAACACTCCGTTTGACTGGAGTTCGAAGTTGGTAATCTGCCCGTTTTTTGTCGCAGACTGGTCTTCCGGGATGGCCATGTTGATATCATGCCACAACCATGCAGGGAAGGATGTGTAACCATATATCTTGGCATTCCTGCCAGTTCTCGGGTCAACGAGGGTCTCGGCGGTGAGAACCTTCTTCTTTGCATCTGTCATAGGCACCGCATCGGCCTTCGTACCAAGGCTTGCAAAACTTACGCTTGCCTTGCCGCTCTGGAGTGAGGCATTGCTTACTGACTGCCAAACAGTTCCCTCTGCACTCTCGCTGCAAATGGCAAGACCATACTCTAGGCCTCCCGGGATGCTGAACTCGATAGTTGCGGATGAAGACACATTCTCGCGTGCGAGCAACACACGTTTGGCCTCTCCGAGTGAATAGATGCTGATGGTCGCATTGCCGGCATCCCTGATCTCTATGCTCGCAGGAGTACTTGACTCCCATGTTTTTTCCGGATCTACTGAACCGATGGTCTCGACCCATCTGACTTCATAATCCATTTCATCCTTTGTCTTGATGTCATCCGGTTTTTTCAAGTCGTTGCATGACACAAGGCCTGCAATCATAAATAACGATACGATAAACGATTTCTTCATAACAGCTTTCTTTTGATACATCTGCACACAAGTCATAATCCCAATTAGCCTGCAAAGTTAGAATTTTTTTAAATAACCTGTTTCTTTTGTTGTGAAAAAAGACTAAATTTGTAAACTTTTTAACATGATTATCTGATTATTATGACTGGACAATCTGAAAAACTTGGAAATACTTTGTCCGCACCAGTTGTGGTGAAGAACCTCGAAATCGGGATCTGGGCGTTGGAGATAGTGGAGGGCCAGAAGCCAAGGATGTTCGCTGACACCATCATGAGAGGTCTTCTGGGTTGTCCGGAAGAACTTACCCCTGAAGAAATATATGAATTCTGGCATGAAGGCATAGACGAGGATGCCGATGCTTTGCTCGCTGACAATCTTTCAAGAATGACGGAGGGAAAGATATCCGAGGTGCAATATTCATGGAGACATCCTGACGGGTCAGTTCGCATAATACGATGCGGAGGCAAAAGGAACTGGTCTTTTACCGAAGGCCTCCGTTTCGAGGGTACCCACAGGGATATGACGGATGTGGTTCATATAGACGAGGATAGAATCAATCGTCAGTCCTTCATCAGAAGTTATTATAACTATTACAATTACAGGGAGGCTTTGGTGATTCTCCTTGTCAACATGGAGAGCGGAATATATACAACTGTCAAGCGGAATCCTCGTATGGATGAGAGAATTCCACTCAAGGACGAAGGAAACTTGTCAGAGTATTTGAAACAATACCTGGAGTTATTCGCTGACGATGGTCTGGATGAAACATTGCTCAATTTCCAGGACTTCTCATTCCTGGAATCTCATTTCAAGAATTCACCTGTGTACAGGCGTCATTTTCTTGTCCATGATGAAAGCGGGGAACCGGTATGGCTCAGGCTGACTGCAAACAAACTGAATGGTTGTGACATGATTGTCTCCCTTGAAGACCGGACGCAGAAGATGACTGAAAGCATAGTCCTGAATACCATTTCCAGCAGGCTTGTCGGTGCATTCATACTCAATCTGAGCCATGATTCCGTTTCTGTGGTGAAACGTACCCCTTTTTTCAATTACCTTGACAATAATGAAGGCAAGTTGACCATTCCCAAGGGAGTCGAGATGCTCTGTCCCCATATAGACGAGGAGTTCAGACAGGGATGGCTCAATTTTGCCGATGTGAACAGACTCTCGCAACTATATGACCAGAACCGAAGGGCGGACTATTCTTTCAAAGCCATATTCGCCAATGAACATACATGGATGAGGGCTTCCCTTTATGCCATTGACAAGAAGCTCATAAGTACACCTTCCTTTGTACTTGCCTTCAGGAAATACACCAAGGAAGAGCTCGAAACAGTTGACCAGAACGAGCAGGTACTGCGTGAAAAAGAAAAACTGGAAAGGGATTACCACCTTATCAAAGGTATTGCAGCCCAGTATGTTTCCTTGAAGATAGTCCAGATGGACGGTCATTTCTCAATTATTTATAAAGACTGGGATTCGGCTTACGGCTGGAATAATCAGGGCTACGATAATTTCTGGGAATCATATAAAGCTCTGATGATGGCTCACTGCCATCCGGGCGATGTGGATAAAATGCTGAAATTCGCCAAAAAGGAGAATGTGCTGGAAGTGCTCAGTGGCCGAAGACGCTACACAAGCCGCTTCCGTTTCCGCATGGTTGACGGAAGCTATAAGTGGATGGACCTGGTGCTTATCCGCTTCGACAATAAGCTGAACACTAAACTGAGTGAGTTCGCATACGCAATAGCTGATGTCGATCAGGAAGTTTACAAGGAACTTGAATATGCCAAAGCTCTGGAGCAGGCAAGGATTTCCCGTGAAGAAAGCCGCCTGAAGACCCAGTTCGTGAACAATATCAGCCACGATATACGTACTCCTCTGAACGCCGTGATTGGTTATTCCCAGCTCCTCACCCTCGCCGGGGATTCGCTCACCGAACAGGAAAAATCCGAATATGTGAAATATATCGACACCAGCGGCGAACTCCTTACCATGCTCATAGATGACATCCTCAGTGTGTCTGACATCGAGCACGACATCCTCAAGCTCCGCTTCACTGATGCTCCTTGCAACGAAATCTGTGACAAAGCCGTTTCCTGCAGCATGATGAGGGTTCCGACAGGAGTCAATCTGTATTTTACCACTGAATTTGACGATAATTTCTGTATCTGGACCGACCCTAAAAGAGTGCAGCAGATTCTCATCAATATGCTTTCCAATTCCTGCAAGGCCACCACTGAGGGAGAAATCCATGTGCATTGCGGCAGAAGTGCCAAGGATGGATATGTGGATTTTGTGGTGACAGACACAGGATGCGGAGTACCTCCGGAGAAAGCTGAAGAGATTTTCAACCGCTTCGTGAGCGTGGACAATAATGACAACGGAGCCGGTCACGGTCTTGGTCTGGACATTTGCATCAAGATATCCCAAAGGATGGGAGGATATATCTGGCTTGACCAGACATATACCAATGGAGCCCGTTTTGTACTGACTTTGCCTGAAAAGAAATGACTGCTTTGACGATAATATTCTGGATTTGTGCCTTTGTGGTTTTCTATACCTTTTTCGGCTATGGAATCATTATTTGGATTGCAGTGAAAATCAAGGAGAGGTTCTCCGAACCTGAGAATTTTCCTGTGAAAGAAGAGTTTCCTGATGTCACCCTGCTTATCGCCGCATACAATGAAGAGGACATAATCGCTCAGAAGATGGAAAACTGCCGTGCCCTGAAATATCCTCACGACAAGCTTCATTTGGTCTGGGTAACCGACGGCTCCACTGATTCTACTCCGAAACTGCTTTCCGAGTATCCGGAAAACACAGTCCTCCACCAGCCTGGCAGAAGCGGCAAGACGGAAGCCCTGAACAGGGCAATGAGATTTGTCAACACTCCTTATGTCATAATGACGGATGCCAATACGGCCCTCAATGAAGAGGCTATATATCTGATAATAAGAAAATTCGATAATCCGAATGTGGGATGTGTCGCAGGGGAGAAGAAGGTGATTTCAAGCGGAGATAATGCCGCAGCTACCGAAGGACTGTATTGGAAATATGAGTCGTTTCTCAAAGACCTGGATGACAGACTCAATTCGGCCATGGGTGCGGCAGGCGAACTGATTGCAATCCGTCGTGAACTGTGGACTGATATTCCGAAAGGCACGCTTGGAGACGATATGTTCGTTTCCATGGGCGTAATCAGAAAGGGATACAAGATTGCCTACTGCAAACAAGCCTATGCTGCTGAAAAACCATCGGCCGACATCCGGGAGGAAAGAAAGAGAAAAGTCAGACTTGCCGGGTGTGCAATGCAGAATGTGGTGACACTCAGGGATTTGATGAATCCGTTCAAATATGGATTGACCGCCTTCCAGTTTGTATCTCATAGGGTCCTCAGATGGGTACTTACACCTTCTTGTCTCATCCTCCTTCTTTTGTCCAACCTTGTCATGGTACTGATGGGAGCTCCGCTATTCTATCAGATTGTACTCGGACTTCAAGTCCTTTTCTATCTTGCAGCCCTTGCGGGGATGATTCTGGACAGAAAAGAAAAAGCCGGTATCCTGCGTGTACCTTATTACTTTTTATTCACCAACTTCACGACATTTGCCGGAGTGGGCTATCTTTTGCGCAACAAAGGCAATGCTGCGTGGGAAAAAGCTCGTAGGGCATGAAACGTACAATAATAATTCTGCTAATAGTCCTGATACCGCTTGCTCTGGCAGTATCTTATGTTTTTGTTCTGAACAACAGGCCTGGCAAGCCGGAACCGATGCTTCAGCATGAAAAGGAAGATATCCGTATCGGAGCATTGAATATCAATTTCTTGAGTTTCAACAACAATGCTTCCCTCACCGCCGATGTCCTGCTGAGAAGTGCCATGGAGAATGAACTGGACGTGCTCTTGCTCCAGGAGTATAAAAGCCACTGGCAACTGGATGAGAAGGCCTTCTCCAAACTGTTCAAAGGTGAATATAAATATGTCTCCATACAAGGTGAATGTGCATGCATTTCAAGATTTCCGGTTAAGGAGCATAAAAGGATGAAGTTCGATGACCTTTCAGACAGTTTCTCTGACATAGTCCTGACCTTGCCGGGTGACAGAAATGTTGAAATCATGGCAGTGCATCTGATGACAACGGGCATTAGCGGATTTGCCTCATCCGGTGCTCCTGACACCGCAATGGGATTGGGAATGGCATTGACTTTCATGCAGAACGGTGACATCAGGAAGAATCAGGCGATTTCCCTTGCCCGCCGCTCCGGGACTGTCAACCGCCCGCTCATCGTTGCCGGTGACTTCAACTGTCTCCCTTGGTCCGCTCCATACAGACAGATAAATTCGGCAGGTCTCAAGGACAGTTTCCACGACCTTGGCCATGGTTCAGGCTCTACCTACCGTAATCTGGGTAATTTCGCCCGAATCGATTATATATTCTACAATGACGTATTTGTTTGTACGGATAGCCGTATCATAGATAATCAGATCAGTGACCATAAGATGATGGTCTCCACATTCAGGATGGTGAAGCAGGAGGAGGGGGAATGAAACCTCTGGTGAGTGTGATAATACCGGTATATAATAGCCGGGAATATCTGGCCGAGGCAATACAAAGTGTTCTGGACCAGAGTCTTGGGGAAGTCGAAATAATAGCTGTGAATGATGGCTCCACTGACGGCAGTCTTGAAGTGCTTCAAAGTTTCGGGGACAGGATAAGGGTAATCTCCCAGGAAAATTCAGGACAGGGAGCGGCACGCAACAGAGCCCTTGCCCTTGCCTCAGGTGATTTTGTCTATTTCATGGACAGCGACGACTGGATAGACAGGAATACTTTGGAATCTTGTGTCGCAAGATGCCTCAAGGACAATCTGGACTTTGTCTTCTTTGATGCCATATCTTTCGGTGCGGAATATGACAAGGCAGCTTCATGGTTCGACTATCACCGTGCAGAATCATACACCCGGGTGATTCAAGGCCGCATTGCCATGGAAGACATGCTCAACAGGGGACTCTACCGCTGTTCAGTCTGCATGTGCCTGTACCGCAGGGACTTCATAACGAAGAACAGGATATATTTTCCGGAAGGAATACTCCATGAAGATGAATTCTTCTCTGCCTCTGCCTATCTCAAGGCAGGCCGCATTGCAGGCATACCGGAGGAATTCTACCATAGGAGGCTGAGGGGCGATTCCGTGATGACCAGAACATTCTCCGAACGGAACGCAGAAGGATACCTGACCACACTGAAACTATGTGAGGGCCTTGGTGAGACCAAACAGGATAAGGATGCTGTCAGGCTTCTGACCAAAGGCTTTGTGACCTCCCTGATGCACAATTCCTGGAATCTGCCTCTGCGGTACAGAACAAAAATAGCGTGGACAATCGTCACACGCTATCCTTATGCTTTTTCTGCCAAGCCATATCTGGCCCTGCTTTTCAAGAAATACCTTCGATAACCTTTGCCATCTGGTTCTTCCATCCAAGATCCTGAACTGATTCCCTGATTTCGGATCCGGACAAGGACATTCCTGACAGGAAGTCTGCCAGCGATTTGATGTCTATTGCAGATTCATCAGCCGGTACTTTGAGTACATAAGGTGCATTGTCGAAGTCATCATCCTTCTCTGAATAGAAAAATGCAAGGCCACGGGCTGCATACTCCCTGTTTTTCAATGTCTTGATGCTGGTGATACCGCTGCGGTGGCGCCCCAGGCTGCCCACTGCCATGTCTGCCCATTCGAACTCGGTGTTCAACGCCTGGCCGAACATAGGGCCCAGAATCGTCACCCTGTCCGATATCCCCAGTTCTTCTGCCAATGTACGGTAACTCTCTATAATTGACGGGACTCCGTCACCGACGATATGCAGCTGGCAATCAATGTCCTTATGTTCTGCCATACCCCTAATCAGCCTGTCCAGGCCGTGCCAGAGATGAATGTTGGCAACGGAAAGAAGTTTCAGCTTCCCGGAACCACCATTGTGGACGGCATCTTTATGAGAAAGAGGCACGGAATTGAAATCCACACCATTGCTGATATGGATGACCGGTCTTGAATGGAGGGTATCAGGGCCGCTGTAGAGGACGATGCTGTCGCAGTAGCTGAAAAAACGTCTGCGGAAAAGTTTGTCAATCATCAGCTGCACGTTCATCATAAGCCCCTGACCCTTGAATTCCCCATCGTAAGGGAAGGTAGGAATCTCGACCACGGTCCTGATGCCGTTTTTGTGAAACTGCCTCATCATCCTTACGGTGAACGGATCGGCATTGATATCATACCTTATATATATAAGGTCATATCCGCCATCAATGGCACTGTTTACGATGTCAGAATAATCCACCCTTTTGCGTAGCTTTGCCTTCAAACCGCCTCCGAACTCACAAATGGGCTCATCTTCCAAAGCCCTGTATTTCCTTCCGTCCGGATCTATGACAAGGCGGCAGAGAGACACATGGGCACCTTTTTGCCTGAGTCCCTCAACCTGGGCCAGTATCTTTTTGCTGATTCCGCTATGCTCCACAATGGAGTGGAAAACCAGAAACATTATTTTCATACCCTTTCCCATTTCTTAGTCTGAGGATTATAGAGCTTGATCACCTTGGCTGGATTACCCACCGCAACGCATGCGTCAGGCAAGTCTTTTGTGACTACGCTTCCGGCTCCGACCTGCACCCTGTTGCCTATGGTCACGCCGCCGCATACACACGAATTGGCACCGATGAGACATTCATCACCTATCTTTATAGGCCTCAGGGTAAGTCCCTGCTCGTTCCAGTCACGGTCCCCGTCCTCGAATGTATGGTTGAACCCAGCCACATGCACATGAGGGCCGAGCGAGGTACTCCGCCCGATTTCAACAGGCCCGACCACGACACTTCCAATCCCAATCCGGGATTTCTCACCGATGAAAACATCTCCTGCTCCGTTGTTCACCACAGCAAAATCCTCAACGATTGCACCCTTTCCAAGCACGAATTTCCTCCATGGGAATACATCCAGACGGGCCTTACGGCACACCTTGCTTCCCCTTCTTTTATGGAAAAACGGGTTAACGAACATTCTGGTCCAAAGACGTGGCCTTGGATGTTTCATAGATGACAGACACCAGACGATGAATTTTTTCAGTTTCGGGTGGGAATATTTCAGGTTAGTCAGATCAGCCATATACTATTTTTTAAATGATTCATAAAGTTTGAGTACAGCCTCTGCAGATTTGCTCCATGAGAAATTACGGATTCTCTGCCTTCCATATTCTATGGCATCCTGTCTGAACTGCTCGTCATTTTCAAGCTTCAGCAGCGCATCGGCAATGCTTTGCGGCTTGTACGGGTCAGCATAGACAGCCCCCGGACCGGCGATTTCCGGCAGGGCGGATTTGTCTGATACGACCACAGGAGCCAGACATGCCATGGCTTCAAGTTGAGGAATACCGAAACTCTCTCTGAATGAGGTATATAGGAAGGCGGCAGCTCCACCGTAAAGGGCAGGTAGCTGTGAATGTGGCACATAGCCCGTGCATTCGATATGCTGTATTATTTCAGGTTTTCCAATTTCTTCCAGGATGGCCATGACCTGAACCTGAGCAAGGTCTGCAATCTTCAGCGGAAGTCTCTTCTTCGATTTCTCAAGATAAATCGAATAGGCCTGAAGGGTACCTCTGGTGTTTTTCTTCGGGGCGGTCGCTCCCAGAAAGAGAAGATAATCCCTTGAATCTGAGGCAGCTTTTTCATTGAATTCATCGGAAAAACCATTGTAAACCACCTCCACTTTTTCTTCCGGCAAACCCAATTTGGCGATTATCTGCGCTTTCTCATAATTGGAAACAGTGACAACTTTGGCACAACTGCGGATGAATTTCGGAATCACGAACCTGCTGTATATCCTGCCCATTCTCTGATACAGAGACGAACTTGCACCATTCTCCTTTTCCAGACATATTACATCGTGGAGAGTCACCATCAGGGGCGCTCCGGGGAACAGTGGAGCGGTATTGCTGGTGCAGTGAAGCACGTCGACCCTGACCCTGCGGACTGCCCGAGGCAGCAGGACCTGTTCCCAAAGGGGATAAAAGCCGCTTCCGAGAACCTCGATATGGAAATTGTCACTTTCTTTGAGACATACGTCTTCACCCGGAGCGACAAACACCCAGTATTCATTCCTGTGGTCCATCTTCTGGAGGCAGCTGATGATTTCCAGAATCACGAAATCCATTCCGTGCTTGTTGCGCCTGAAAATGCGCTGTGCTTCGATTGCTATTCTCATTGGTGGTCTGTATGAATGAATTTGTCCTTATCCTGTTTCTTTGATAATATATTGTGCACCGTCGCTTTGAAAATGCGGGGAACTTCCTTGAATATGGAAAGCATATCCTTGATTTTCACCCCTTTAGGGATGCCGAATATTATAGCGGTGAACATTAGCAAAGTGCCGGTAATATAAACCGACATATATGTCGAGCCAGCAAGCATTGTCAGCAATGCCATCACCGGAAGTCCGGTTATCACCAGAAGGCGCGGAGGGAAGGTCCACTGGAATAATTTGTCGGTATAGCCTGCTTTCAGGGCAACTTGAGGGAATTCCTTCACTGCATTCCAGATCAGGTAGTATTGGGAACGGAGCCAGCGGAGCCTTTGTCTCTGAAGATTCTCAATGCTACGCGTCTTTTCATCCAGAATGTCTATGTCTCCTGCATATTCGACGAAGATACCGTCTTTCAGCAGTCTGAGTTCCATTTCCTTGTCCTCACCGGCTGTGACAAATCCTTTTGCATTGTCCCGGAACCATTTGTAAGGGAAGGCCATTCCGGAACCTACAAGGGCGGATGACAAGCCAAGTGCGCAGTGTCCCTGCCTGAAAACCAGATTGTTGACTTCTTCGAACACCCCATCAGCCAAAGCTATCGGAGTATCGGAGTTCTTGGCGCATCTGTGCCCCTGTACGGCAACCATCCTTTCGGAGAGGACTTCATTCATCCTTGAAATGAAATCCGTCCTGACTATATTGTCAGAGTCCAGAATCAGAACATAATCAGCTGCATCATCGCCAAGATAATCCGCCGCGGCACTCAGGGATGCCGCCTTTGTACTGTTTTCAAAAGTTACTTTCAGCACATCTGCCCCTTCGGCAAGAAGCATCCTGTCCGTTTCCTCCTGCATGCTGTCTGAAATGACCAGAACTTTGAAAAGGTCAGACGGATAGTCCTGGTTCAAGGCTGCCCGCACAGTCTGCATTATGTAACCGTCGCTTTTATATGCGGGAATCAATATGCAGAAACGGCTCCTGACCGTGCTCACGCTTTTTCGTCTGTCATTCCTGACGGACTGAGTCCGGCCCGCCATGGCAAAGATGAAATAATAAAATGCCGGCAAGACCAGGAAGAATATCAGGACGATATGTATCAGATGAATCATATTTCTTTTCTGTTTCTCATTTTTATATAGTCGATATTGGCACGGATTACAGCCATTGCCGAATCAATCCTTCCATGCAAGAGATTGACTATGAAGCTCTTGCAAGATGCTACATATCTTGTGAACCTGATGGACAGCCACCTTTGCATTCCTCTGAGATTCCTTCTTGCAAAGATGAGCCTGCTGCGTGTCATATAATAGGTGAACACAGGGCCGAATCTTTTTGTGGTCATGCTGTCCTTGTGATAAATGGTGCATGCTGGCTCGAAATAAATCTTCCATCCTTTGCGTGCGAACATTATGGTCCAGTCAAGTTCCTCATAATAAAGAAAATAGACTTCCGGCATAGGCCCGACATCCTCAAGTGCCTCTTTTCTGACCATCATCGCTGCCCCGTGTGGGAAGGCCGTGAAACCGGCCTTGTCATAAGTCCCGTCGTCCTTGCAGCCATATCCGACCATACCGTTTTTCATCCTGAAGCCCTTCATCGGGGTGTAGCCTGCATACTGAATGGTGTCCTTGCAGTCGAAGAAACATATTTTCGGGCAGACAATCGCTGCCTCAGGATGCTCATCGAGAGCCTTGCATAGCAACTGTACCTTATCTTCAAGTATTTCAGTGTCGTTGTTGATGAAGAACAGATAGTCTCCGCTTGCATGTTCAAGGGCAAGATTGTTGCCCCCGGCGAATCCGAGATTCTGCTCACTTCTTATGCAGGTGATTTGCGGAAATGTCTCTTTCAGCAACTTTGCCTCGTCAACTCTTGAGCCATTGTCAACCACAATCACTTCCCACTGGCAGGACCGTACGTTCATCATTATCGAACGGATCATGTCCGCTGTCTGTTCCTTTCCGTTGAAATTCACAGTTATGAAAGATACTTTCTTATTCATCTTCAGGCATTCTTTCGTCAATTTGCGGGCTGATGAACACAAGGGCAAGGCTTACATAGACCAGAATGCTGTTTGGGAACTGGGTGAATACTTCGTTGTTGGTGGACATGACGAAAAGACCTGCCACTCCCGACAGCAGTCCGGAGCAAATTCCGGCCAACTGTTTGTTCTTCAGTTTGAAAAATATAATATACGCACACTTTACAAATATATAAATCATTACGCACAGATACAAGCACAGTCCCACAATACCGGTTTCCACCCAAAGCTGGACAAGCCATGAATCTGTCGGATAATATGTTACAGGTGAAAAATCACCATGCCTCTGCGCTCTGCCTGCACTCATTCCGAGTCCGTTCCCGAACGGAAGTTCCTTCATATAGCCTCTCAAAGCCCTTTGGTTGTCCTTCCTGATAAGGTAGGACTGGTCCTCCTCCCTGTGGAATATCGTGCGGGCTCTTCTTATGGCGGTGTTGCTCTGCCCGATTTCAGTAAAAGCCAGCAGACCCACGGCTATGGCACAGACCAGACCGATGGGAATCATTTTCTTATAATCCTTAATCAGGACAAGATAGGCCATGATTCCGGCCACAGGCACTGGCAGGGCACTTCTGGTACCCGACATGAACATGCCTATGCAGGCACATCCCGCCACGACAAAATAGTAGATCCGTTCCCCGACCTTCCTGGTATGCATGCCCGCGATTGCAAAAACCACGATGGCCATACCCATGGAGCCTCCGAAGTTCGCGGCATCTGAGAAAATCGAGAAATATCTTGTGCCATAATAGATTATGTGCGTCCTTTTACCATCGAGCACATTCAGGAAAAATACATCACCGGGAGTCCAACCCACGAATTTCTGATAAAGAACCTTGACGAACGATACCAGAACGAAAGCAGACCAGATATTCAGGATTATCATCAGCTTCCTGAAATCGGTAATGGCAAGCTGGACGATGATGGTGACCGTGAAGAAATACAGGGCCATGCTCCTTACCGCAGAAAGCCAGACTCCTATGCTTCGCATATTCGGATTGAAGATCTCAATGATGCAGTAAAGGAGCCATATTCCCACGGCTATCAGCAGGTCAGGTGTGACGGTATTTTCGCTCCTGACACCATTGAAACGGGAACAAATCAGCATGACAATGTTCAGCACTATCATGAAGTCCATCAGAAGGCCGATGGACATGCCGTTGACATAGTGTTCCAGGACAGGTATGGTGAAATCTGCAAGGAGGATGAAAGTCAGTGAAAGTACCTTGTCGTCAAAGGCCTTGGTCAGGGCAAGACCTGCAATCGGAGCCACGCACAGGACCGCAGCAAGCGGAAGTTTCCCTGAAGATATCAGCACAGCCACCACCACGGCCAGAGCCAGGGTGACTGCCCAGAATATCGCAGATTTCCATTTCTCAGACATGGCGGAATGGATTAGTCAATGTTGTCCATTCCGAGGTTCCAGAATGTGAAACGAAGTTTATGCAGCCTGCTGAAAGGTGGCAGCATGCCGGTGAAGGAACCTACGGTGTCTATGTCGCTGTTGTTCAGGATGATACCGAGGTTGTTCCCTTTGTTGAAACGTTTGAGCTCCCCAATCATCAGGCCTCTCATTCCTGTCCAGTCTCTCTTTGAGTCAGCCACAAGGATGTTGATTGCTGATGTGTCTATTACCTTGGTCGGGAATGATGCATCTTTAAGAGGCGGATATTCGACGATGATTACATTGGCCTCAGGCATCAGCTCCATATTGTCTTCATTGACACAGAAATCATAAATAGAGTTGGCGAGCATGTAATACTTTGTGTTGCTCTCGAAGTCCTTTTCCCAATTCACAAGCACAGGCTTTGTGTCCAGGTTATCGAAATAATCGTAGATCGCCTTGCAGACAGTACTCTTGCCTTCACCTTTGTCAACGCTGAAGACATTGATGATATTCACCGACTGGTTGCGGTTGAAATAGCTGGTGATTGTATTGCCCAGATGCCTCATTGCCAATGTCTTGCATATTTCCATGTTCTCACTATCCTTCTTCACCTGCGGATAGGCTCCTATCACCGGAAGTTTGATGAGCTTTCGTGCCGAATCTTGGTCGTATGGCTTTCTGTTGAACTCTTCCATTACGATTACGATACCGCACATCAGGGCGAACATGAAGACGAAAGCTATCATCGCATAGAGCTTTGTCTTTGTCTTTTCCGGATTCATTGCAACTGTCGGAGGGGTGAGAACCCTGAAAGTTGCAGAAGTCAGCTGGAGGTTCTTTTCCCTGAGCTTTGCATCATTAAGGGATTTCAGGTTTGAAAGGAAGTTCTGTTCTGAAAAATTAATCTCCCTCTCCTGCCTTTTGATGGATGTCCCGATAGGGGAGAAGCGTTTGACTTCCTTGTCCATCTCATCTTTGTTTGCAAAAAGGATGTCCAATTCCGCATCTGCCTTTGATTTAAGTAAAAGGGCTGATATCCATTCGTTTATGAGCGCATCATTGGCAAGACCTTCCTTGCTGTACTGTGATGCGCTGATCTCGCTGCTGATTTTTTTAAGCTTCTGCTCCTCTTCGGATATCCTCATGTTGAGGCTGGTGTCAAGACTGTCCTGAGGTGATACCTGGGTGTAGAGGCTGTTGAGGGCATGGAGCTGGCCGATGAATGAGGCATTGTTGGAATATATGTCAGTCACATTTCCAAGTTTGTCTTCCAGCAGCTTGATTTTCTCCTCGGCACCGTCTCTTTCACGCATCACCTGTTCAACCAGGCCATCGAGGTCTTTCTGCCTTTCTGCCACCATCTTTGTCTGTTCCTGATAGTTTATGACACCATTGTCAATATAATATCTGGTAAGTGCATTTTCTTTCTGAGTCAAATCCCTCTTGATGGTTTCCAGCTCGCTTTCGAAGTAGCTCACGACATCGGTAGTCTGCTGATAACGTATTGCAAGATACTGTTTTATGAATTCTGACTGCAATATGGTCAGCGTGTTGTATGATATGAACTGGTCATCCGAAGAGTAAGTCATACGAATCATGTCGGAGTTGCCGACGCGGTTGACTTCGATTTTTGAAAGGGCGGAGAAACTGTAGTGGCGGTGGTTCCAGTGGAACATCTGCTTGAACCAATTGTCCCTGCTGGATTCGAAGGCTTTTATGTAATTCTTGTATGTCGCTTCTTCATCGTCAGGAACTGTAAGTTCCCTAACCTCGGGAGAAAGGAGGTTCCTTAGTTCCATTGCGGATTCCTTGGTCATGAATTCTCCCATGTTCTCGCTTTCAAGATGGCAGATGTTCCTTGCGAGAAGACGCATGGAGACATTGCTCAGGGTGGATTCCGCCATTATGACGCTTATAAGATTGTCGATTGCGTTGTTTACCGACATCCAGTCACGGTTGCCGGAAGACTCTGAAGCCAGCACATCATAGCCTGACACGATGCCGGTGTAGATTGTCGTGCTGGATTTGTAAATCTTAGGCTTTCCTGACATGATGACAAAGACTACCACCGCTGAGACCAACGGTACCAGAACCAGCGGAATCCATCTCTTTGCAAGAGTCTTTATTATGAACTGGATTGTTTTCATTCTGTCTTGTTTGTCATTTTTTCTTACCGCGCTTTTCTTCAGAATATGACGCTATCTTTTCAGGTGAGACTATCTTGGTGCAGGATACGACCTCAAGGCTCAGTATTGCCTCATTGATATCCCTTTTAAGTCTTTCGTAATCCTGGGTGGCAGCGGTTTCATAACTTTTGCACCGGTAGAGCACCTCCGCCGTAATCTTGTTGTTCACAAAGTCTTTTTCTGCAAAATCATACTGGGCCTTTGCAACCACAAGTCTTTCAGAAGCACTTTTCAAGGTGTTGATTCCGGCAATAATCTCACAGTAGAGGTTGATTATCTCCTGTTTTATATTGTCCAGCTCGGATTTTTTCCTGTATTCTGTCTGCTCAAGCTTTGCCTTTGCCTGACGGACTCTGTTCCTTGTGTTGAAAATATCTACAAGAGGGATGCTGACCGTGACACCTGCATTGAAAAAGAAATTTCTCTGTCTTGAACTGTTCTCAACCCAGATTGGGTAGGTGGCTTCACTGCGCAGAGTTCCCACGATATCCGTGTTACCGTAACTTGTGGAGGCCACCAGCCTGATCCATTCCAGAGGCTTCACCTTCTCGGTTTGGACGGCATGGTAATAGTATTTGGCTTCCAACTCATAATACTTGACAGCATTGGACATACTGTATGCATTGTAGTACAATGTGTCCAGAGGAGGAAGTTCCAGGGACATATAATCTTCTACTGTCATGGAATTGAGCAGCATCAAGGTAGAATCAACACGGATTTCCCTTGTCTGCAGGTGTTGTGCACCGGCAGTGATGCATAAGCAGATTGCAGTCAGAAATGTCAGTACCCTGTTATTCATTTTCTCCAAATAATACCTTCTTCGTTGTAGCAATAATAAGTTTCAGGTCGAAAAGCAGCGATTCTTTCTCCGCGTATTCGTTGTCCAGTCTTATTCTCTCGGCCGGAGGCATGTCATCCTTGCGCGGATCGGTCTGCCACAAGCCCGTGATACCGGCATTGGCCTTGAACCTCACCCCTTCGGTATCCGTTGTCAGAAGTTCCGCTTCCTCGATTGACAGCGGCCTGTTTCCGACCAGGCACATATCCCCTTTGAGTATGTTGAAAATCTGGGGTATTTCATCAAGGCTCGTCTTTCTGAGAAATTTACCCACCTTGGTAATCCTCGGGTCGTGTTCGATTTTGATGAAGCAACCCTCGAAACATTTGCTCCGTTCTTCCAGATAAATGTCCTCACGTACCCTGTAATTGTCGGCATAGAGGAAGTCATTGCTGTGGAACTTATGCTTTTGTGGAACATAATCATCATCTACCCTAACATAAGAGTTCATGGACTGCATGTCGAAGAGCATCTTGTCAGCTCCCGGTTTCATTGTCCTGAACTTGTAAATCTTGAACTTCTTCCAGTTCTTGCCAACTCTGACCGAAGTATATACAGGTGTCTGACGGTGTTCCGCATAAATGATGACAGAAATCACAATCATCAACGGAGCGAAAACTATGATTGCGACAATTGCGAACAAAATATTCAGGAAACGCTTCATCTGTATCTTTCAAGAAGTTTTTCCATTCTCACTACAAGTTCATCCGGATTGAATGGCTTGGTCAGGACATCGTCAGCACCTTTTTTCAGAAGTTCAATCCTGACAGAGGAATATTGCAAACTTGTCAGGGCAAGGATG
>JBJFDE010000377.1:0-4393 GCA_051889855.1 Candidatus Cryptobacteroides sp.
GGTGAGAAGAAGAATATTCCTCTTCAGATGAAAAATGTCAAGGATTACACCATCACTGAGAAACCAGAAGGATGGAAGGCATCAATAAGCGGAAATAAACTTGTAGTCACAGCTCCTGCAGATGGCGCTGATGCTGATGCCGAAGGATTCATCAAGGTTCTTGCAACGTTCGAGAACGAGTCTCCTTCCATTGCCAAGGTTGCCGTAACCGTGAATGAAGCAGATTTCACTCTTGCTCTTGATGGCTCAAATGTAATCTTCACCCTTGCTGAAAAGAACGTTGACAACTGGAATTATAACGGATACGTTTACGGAATTCTTCCAAAGTCTGAGTATTCTGCTGAAGCTGCAATTGAATACTTCAAGACTACTTTCAAGTGGGGTACAGATTATTTGGACTCTGCCACAAAAACAATTGCGGAACTTGCAGGCTATGCCTATGATCCGGCTGAGTCTTATGTAGTGTTTGCAAGTAACTGGTATTCACAATATGATGAGACAACCTACTCTGCCGAGGAACTTCAGTTTGTAGTATATGTTCCTGTAAGCATCAAAGTGGAGATTGTTCCTTCTTTGGACAATGCCATCGTGTCAGTTTCCTTCTCTGGATGTGAAGGCTTCTATGCCGGCGTGCAGATGAAACAGTATTTCAATCCTGAGGATGTTCTCTATGATTTGGGCTCTCAGTGGGGACCTTCACTCTGCACTACCTCTTATGACGGTCCTGCAGGACTGATTTGCGGCGGTTATTCATCAACGCTCATGCAGGCAACAGAATATGTATTATGGCTTGTACCGTTCGATGAGTCAGGAGAATATACAACAGAGTCTTTCAGAACCTATGAATTCTCTACATTGTCAATAAGCCTTGGCGGTTCATTGGAGGCTCCTTCAATCAAGCTCACCCAGGACCCTACTTTTGACCAGGTGGCAGCTGAAATCACCACAGTATCAGGAGCATACAGGACTTATGCCAAAATCTTCACAAAAGATGAAGTGCCATCTGACGAACTCGAACTTGTAAAGAAAATTGTTTCGGGACAATCTGCGGATTCCAGCACCTCTTCTTTCAGGACAAACAGGACTTGGCTCAATCCTGGCACAGAGGTACTCGTTGCTGCTGTTGCCGTAAGTGAGGATGGCAAGGCAGGCAAGATTGCAAAATATGAGACTGCAACCAAGTCACTTGCATTCTCTGATGCCCTCAAGGTTACAGCAGAAGTAAAATCTGTAGGCATGACCAATGCTTCAATCAAATTGTCTTTCGAAGGCAATCCGTCAACCATCCGTTATGTCAACACTTATGACACTTACGGACTTGATGATATTGAGAACCAGCTTGCAATGGAAGGCAGATGGGATATCCAGACAGTTGAAATAGCATCTCTTACCGACAATACAGTCGAGTTGACCGGACTTACCTTGTCAAAGGAATACTCATTCTTTGTCATTGCCCTTGATGCTGAAGGCAATATGTCCCACATGGCGAAGGCAACTTACACACCGTCAAGTGACATTGTCTATATCAAGAAGAGCAAGGAAGATTGGGCATTCGGACAACCTTCAATAAGTAATGAGGTTTGGGGTGACGATGCATGGGTATATGTTGAAAATACCTTTGTTCCATCACGTTCAGGATGGTATCCGCAATCAACTGACCTTACTGTGGATATGACAATGCCTGCTGAATGCAAGAAGGCTTATGTGCTTGTTGACCAGCCTGAGTATCACACTACCAAGTCTGAACTTCAGATGTCCGACTGGGTTGTTGCCAATGGTACCGTATATACTGAGTCCGGCAAGGTAAGCAATGAATATGTCAATGAATCTACTCATATCTATATCGTATGGGTTGACTCAAATGACAAACATCACACTTTCTACGAGTACGTTCCTACATTCCCTGAACAGCCGACAGGCAAACCTGAACAGGGAGAGTAAATTTCAGAGTAGTATATTTTCATAATGGACAAACTTAGACTTATTTCAATCCTTATTGCACTTTCCGCTCTTTTTTCGTGCAGCAAGCCGGAAAATGACAAGCCGGGTTTTTCGAATGTGAAAAACCCGAGGGAAGAACAGATGATTTCCGTTTTCGGAGAGACTATTTCGGTGACTTTCGATGCTTCAGCAGCCTGGACTGCCGACATCGAGTGTGATGGAAACTGGGCTCAGATCAAGAATATGACAGGCAATGACAAAGCTGGACGTGGAGGCGTGAAAATCCAGTTCGAGAAGAATCCTGCACAGCAGACCCGTTCTGCAGTACTTTTCGTGACTGTTGAGGGGCATGCCCGTGAACAGATGGCTCGATTCGAGCAGTCTTCCGGCACTGAGGACAATGCCATGGACACTTACTTGATTGCGGAGATGAACAAACGGCTTTCTACGGAATATCTCTGGGCTGAGGAATACAATAAGATTGAAAAGTCTGATGTCCCTTATGATGAATATCTGTACACCAACCTCACCAAACTCGGTGACATCAACATCGAGGATGGCGGAAAATACAGGGATTATTCTTCAAATGCCGGCCAAAGGTACATTCACTCGTATATCAATGAGATTACAGGCACAAAGGCTGATGAACTCGCTCTGACTTACGGACTGGGAATCGGCCCGATCATGGCATCAAAGTATGACAATAATCCTTCTTCACAGAAAGTCGGTCTCATCCTGGGTTATATCTACCGTGGCTCTCCTGCTGAAGAGGCAGGTCTGACCAGGGGAGATATAATCTGGAATGTGAACGGAAATGACATTACTTTCGACAATTATCAGAGCTATATGTCGCAGTTGTTCTACACTCCGTCAGGAACATATAAGTTCAAATATTCGCGTTATGTCCTGAAAGGGGATACATATTCATTCACTGAGAACAATACTGCGTCCGTGACAGCTGCTTCTTTTGGTTATGACCCTGTACTTTTCGGTGCAACTATTTCAAACAGCAATGCCGGGGGGGACACCGGTTTGCCTAATTTCAACATAGGCTATCTTGCGACTGAGAGTTTCGACCTTAGTGCTCAGTTTGTGATTGAGGACCAGATTCAGCAGTTCGTGGATGCCGGGATAAAGGACCTGATTCTCGATTTGAGATTCAACATAGGAGGTGCCGTGCCACAGAGCCGTTATCTGGCAAGTGCCATTGCCGGAAAGGCTCATGACAATGATGTCTTCTTCAAAGCGGAATATGTCGATGGAACCAAGGAGGACTGGACTTTCGGCCATGGCTATATCAATGCTCCTGACGGACTGACTCATGCACCTGACCTTGGCCTGAATCGCCTCTTTGTCATTGTTTCAGAGAACACTGCATCTGCTTCGGAGCTTCTTATCAACGGTCTTCGTGGCATAGATTTCCCAGTTACGATGATTGGCAGCCGCACTGAAGGAAAGAATGTCGGCATGGTGGTTTCAACCATTTCATATAACGGACGTAAGTTCGAGTTCGCTCCGATTACTTTCCGTTGCATGAATGCCAGGGATGAAGGTGACTATAAGGATGGAATGATTCCGGAGGGTGACAACCTGCTCAACAACCAGAACCAGAGCTATAATGACGATATTGATCCGCTCTTCCCTTATGCCGTCGGCAACTGGGGTGACTTCAATTTCAATTATGCTCTTTATTTCTGCTTCTGTGATATTCTTGGTATTCCTCGTTTCGATCAGACAAAGGCCATGACCAAGTCGGTCTCAGGTTTCAACCCGTCTCAGATGCAGCCGATAGGAACAACCTCCCTTCAGCCGCATGCCGGCCGCTTCGGCAACCTGATATACAAATAGTCCCTTCCTGTCATGCCCGGCCAACGCCCTTCCTGTCATGTCGAGCGAAGTCGAGACATCTATAAACTGAATAAAGCAAAAAAGTCACATAAAAAACAAAACATGAAAATAAACAAATTCATCACCGCAGCCACAGCTGCTCTAACCCTTGCCGGTTGCGCAAAGGTTTCAGAAACCACAACAATCACAGGAACAGTTGTTCCCGAAGGCCTTGATAATGTCAGCATTGTAATCAAAGACCAGCTCGACACCCTCGTGCCGGTGGCCGATGGCAAATTCAAGATAGAAATCCCAGTCAATGTATGTGTGATGGCAACAGCCTCAGCCGGGGAGTGCGCTGTAAGCTTCATTCCGGACGGAACCAAGCTCAACATCGTGCTTGACAATGAGTCCAAAGTTGAGTCCGCTTCTCCGAAAATCTCCGTTCAGGCAAGATACAATGAATTCAACACCAAGCTTGAGGCCATGTTCGGGGAATTCTCGGCAAAGCGCCAGGAAATCATGTCATCTGATATGTCTGACGAGGATAAAGATAAGGCATTCAATGATTTCTATGATCCTTTCATGGAAGGGTACAAGAATTACAACATTGAAGTTTTCGATG
>JBJFDE010000378.1:0-4383 GCA_051889855.1 Candidatus Cryptobacteroides sp.
GATGCTGAGGATGAAAGGATGGGAGTTCTGGTGCATCGCATCGACAAGGACACCTTCGTAGGATGGTCACAGCGCTTATTTCTCCCGCACCTCAAATATATCGAATATTTCTTGAATAACACAAAAGTCCGGCCATCTGACCGGACTTTAGTATTACTTCTGTCCAACGCCTTGTTGAATCTGCTCCACAAAATCGTAATCATGCGTTGCTGGGCTTTTTCATTGGCCGACAGAAGAGGAAGAATTCTTCCCTAGTGAGCTTCAGTCCTCAATCGATATGCTCTCAAAAAAGAATACAAAGCAGATGGAGGAGATACTCAAGTTTCTTGAGCAGGTGGTTATACTCCGGATGGTACGAATGAAGAAAAAGATATCAAGACTTTCGAGGATCACCGAAACGTCTGTCAAGACGGACGGAGCACCAAATAATGGCCACAAGACCCAATAGTAAGAAGATGGTGCCTGTAGGGCTCAGTACAAACAAAGACCAAATGCTCCTGAAGAGTTCAATGATATTGTTAACCAGTTCATACATAACACTGCAAATATAATAAAAATGGCAAATACGGTTACATTCAAGGTTAAAATTGACGATGCTGGAACCTTCTGTCCACTGCCATTCAAATTTGAACAGTGGCCATCGAAAATTGAACAGTTGGAGATCATTTGCAGGGTACGCCTGCGGCCGTCCACCCCAACATTATTACTAACTTTCGGGCCTATTAAACCCGAACAAATGATTGATTACGTGAAACGAAATGACATCTTTGGAGACTTTCGTCGCAATCTGAGCAATGGCAAGATTGCCAGAATCCGTGTTATATACAGACGGCGGCTGGGACGTCGTGGCGCTTGCTCCCGGTACGGCCGTGGTCAACGCTGAGGTGCGTTTCTACAACCACGGCATCAGCAGTCCTTCGAGCGTATTCAGGCAGACCGTGAACGTGACGGTCGTTCCCGAGGACAGGGCGCTGACCGGGCTTGACACCGGCGCGAAGTCCCGCACCATGAAACGCGGCGATTCCGTCATCCTCTCCGTGGACGCCGTCTATGCAGACGGTAGCCTCAAGCGCCTCAGCCCGATGCTCCTCGGCTGGAACGTGCAGGATGAAGGTGCGCAGCACGTAACCTACAATGCCATGACCGGCGAGGTGAAGGCCTGCCAGACCGGCGGCCCGACCGAATTAACTATATCCTTCACGGAGAACGGAACGGAGGTCAACACCGTACTAACGATCGAGGTCGTCGAGTAATAAGATATGTCCCATAATCAAAAAGAGGGCGTGCACTGTTGCATGGCCTCTTTTTCTGTAATCTTGTTTCCGAAAAATTACTATTGATCGATTTTCCAATATTCCTTACAAATGAGATCAATTCCGTTAGTGCCTCCTAATTGTTCAGAGGGTTTCCCATTTACCATGAAACCACCAGTATACATTCCACAGCCTACATCAAAACTTTTCCCATTGAATATATCAGAACCAATACCGGCCTTCCCTCCGATGGATTTATGGCAATAACCGATGACGTGTGCGTAATAGAAAACCTTCCAGCTGAGTTGTCTCATATAATCCTTGCCGTAATAGTTGGAAAGGCTCTTCTCATATTCCTTTATGTGTGTCTGCATGCCATTCATCCATTCGATATCCGCAGCGCAGTCCCTTTCAGGGGATATGAAGTTTATATAGAAGATATCAAAATATTCTCGAAATTCTGATGCGGGAAGATTTTCGATTCCCTTCGTTACTCTGTTAAACAACACCTCCATGAGTCTTCTGTAGTTCCCGTCCTCAATTTCCGTGTCGGTAAGTCCGATTCCCATCAGGACGAGAGGATATCCCGGTCCCACGGTATGTTCTCTGAGAAGGTGCATTCCGTAGTCCATTTCCGTAGAGATGCTTACCGGCTTCGTGTAATCCACTGTCTTCGAACCCAATCGTTCTATGTCACATGCTGCCGATACGTTGGCCTGTCCGTACCTGACCTTGTATTGTGGTTCGAACGTTCCCTCGTGGAAGTCTCCTCTGGTATCGAACCTGCACAGGCTGAAGACCTGCTGGCATCCGTGCACGTCAAAGGATTTCAGTGGGTTTCCTTCCATGTCGAGGCAGTGGAGCAGCGGCAGCTGGGTGAGCATGTCCGCGTGCTCAACCTTGTTGTCCCTGAAGTCAATCTCCTCGAGGTTTTGGAAGCTTTCTATTCCCGTGAGGTCCTCGATTCCGAGTCCCCTCAGGTCGAGTCTCCTTATCGCGAGCGCCTCGTCGAACGACACCTGTCCGTCCCCGTCCGTGCTTGCTTCGAGCCATGAGGCGTCTGAGACGACCTCTATTCTTCCGAGTTCGTCCTCCGGTATGGTGGTCCTGATTCCGCAGGTCACAGTACCTCCGTCAGGATCAAATGCCGTAAGTCCGCTAGTATCCATTTAGATGGTATGCAGGGAGGCCGTGACGTTGAAGATACATCCGCTGGTTCTGTTATACACGTTTACCTGTGCCGTTCCGCCCTTCTCTGTTGTGATGACAAGCGTTCCTTCACCGGCACTGTTGACGATAACCTTAGCCTGAAGGCCATCAGCGAGCATGACCCTTGCGGATGCCGGCAGGCACGTCTCGTCGACCGTGAAACGGAACTCGTAAGGCTCGTCCCTGTAGACATGCACGGTGTTGTATTCAGGCACGTCAATCTTGACGACTCTCTGCACACTATCCTCTCCCTGTTCTATCTTGTTGCACGACAACAATGTCACAGCGGCTGTAAGCGCCGCGACGACTGCCCCTGCTGTTCTTCTCTTCATATCTTCTCCTCTTTTTGTGTTTGTTTTATGAGATTAGCATGGGAATCCTCCCGTGCGCCGGGAGCATCACCCGCCGGATCAACAGTAATCTAAAAAATTGTCCGGAGTAATGACGGCTTTTTCTTTGACATCGTATGTTGAAAGGAATATTGACGGAAACCTAACATTTCCCTTCTTTGGGTTCCATTTCATTTCATATATTGAAAAGCATCCGTCAATTTCTTCTATATAATCTATTTCCTGCTGTTGATTAGTCCTCCAGAAATAGCTGTTGACATATCTACCCCTGTACTTGTTCGCTTTAATCCGTTCACTTATTACAAAGTTTTCCCATAGAGCTCCCAAATCTTGCCGTAATGATAACGGTGCAAAATTCTGCAATATGGCATTTCTGATACCATTATCATAAAAATAGAACTTTTTTGCCTTCTTTAATTCCGTCCTTAAATTTCTGCTAAAACCATCCAGTTTAAATATTATATAGCATTTCTCGAGAAGATCTATATATTTTTCGACAGTCTTGTTGTCACTTCCTATCGTCTGTGCCAATTCGTTATATGATACTTCGCTTGTTACCTGTAAAGCTAATGCTGTGAGCAATTTGGTCAAAAGTGTGGGACGACGGATGTTGTCCAAAGTAAGAATATCTTTATATAGATAACTTGTGGCCATATTCAACAATATATCCTTTGCAGCGTCTGTATGATTGATCACATCGGGATAGGAACCGAAAATAAGTCTGTTTTCAAGAGTCTGTCTAACTGCGAGAAGACCCTGGGACTGTAATAGTTCTCTTGTCGAGAACGGAAAAAGTTGATATTCAAATTTTCTTCCGGTAAGTGGTTCACTCAGTTTATTTCTCAGTTCCAGGGATGATGATCCGGTGACAAGCAGTTGTACCTGAGGAAAATTATCAGTGATGAGCTTCAGCGTAATGCCTACATTGTTTACTCTTTGTGCTTCATCAATTACAACAATTTTATTGTTCCCGATGAGCATTTTCAATTCCTGTGTATTCGTATTAGTAAGCATTTCCTTCACTTCCGGTTCGTCGCAATTCAATAGTAATGTCGGTTCAGTATATTTCTCGAGTATCATTTTAAAAAGCGTACTTTTTCCAACTTGCCTTGCACCGATTACGACAATAGCTTTCCCGGAGAACATCCTTGCTTCAATCGTGTCTTGTAATAATCTTTTTATCATGAATTAAAAATAAATTTCATGCAAATTTATTAAAATTAAGATTTAATCCCAAAATTTATACTTAATATTTGGATTGTAATCCCAAAATTCATACTTAATATTTGGATTAGAATAGTGGTTTAGGAAATCTATTCTCCTTCCCTGTGAAAGAGAACACCGGGAAGGAAATCTCCGGCGGCTGCCTGCCGCCTTCCTTCACCGGGAAAAGAAGAGTTGCCCGAACTGTCAGATGTCACGGATGGCTATAAAACCGCCATATTTCGGGCGGACATCCCTCAGTGTAGGGGAAATACTTTCCGGGTCAGTTCTTTTCGTGTCGATTCGGGATAGTCACGGGTGAATTTGCGGAAGAACTTTAGTTAAAGATTCCGTCTGATGAAACTACA
>JBJFDE010000379.1:0-4381 GCA_051889855.1 Candidatus Cryptobacteroides sp.
TGGTCCCTTTTTCAATTATTTTGGTGGGGGAATTTTGCGTTACTATTTACACTTTGATTAACAAAACATCGGAACCTCGCAGCTTGAATATTCAAGGCAAGTTTGCAGGAAAACCTTCCAAAACAGTCTCTTTCACGCTGGATGAAAAGTTGAGCGACTTGACACAGGCGGAAGGCAAGGCTGGAAAGAAAATACTGTTAAATCCTTATTCGTTGACATTCATAGAATAACTTGATCTACCCGGTTGACTCTGTACATTTATTTGTTCAGCCTGTACTTGAACAATGATGCAAATTGTCATTAATTTGCCCAGGGGAGTTATAAAACATTGATATTTTTGTAAAACTAAATAATATCAATTCACTGCTGGCCGGAGAACTTTTACCATAAAGTAAGTTGCTCGACAGAGTCCGCCTCCGGGACATTAACGGGGTCTGTCGGCTAATTATAAAGTATACGGATATCCGCCCTTTGAAAGAGGACTTGTCCGATGGAGTTAGACATAGAATGAAGACTTGGAACCAGGTCATACCGATTCTTCGCAATGATGAGCAAAAGATAGTCACAAACGGCTATACAAATTTGCGTGTACACTGCGTTCATAGATGTTCCGTAAAAAGTCTTGATATGCAGATGCTGCTTGATCCATTTAAACAACTCAATCTGCCAGCGTTCACGGTACAATTCCGCAATAGTCAGCGGCTCTTCAATCGAGAAGTTGTTAGTCAGAAAACGATAGACTTTTCCAGTCTCGAAGTCCTCAGACACAACAAGTCGCAAGGTGTCGGGATACTTCCGTGCAGAGTAATAGCCGATAACTCTGATTGTCTCGTCCGAAAGAACACTAACTCCTGGTGTGAGCAGAACAAAAGTGGGAATCGATCCGCGAAGATCCATCAGTGTATGCATCTTGAATGCGCCCTTAACGTGATGGAACTCAACCCAAGGATACAACTTAAGACACAACTCAATGGTACTGCTGTCAAACGCTTGTATATTATTGATATTTAATATTTAAACCTTTATTGGAGATTTTCTCCGGACAATAGTGATATGAACTGTAAGAACATCCTTCCGATTTGCCTATCTCTGGCGGCAGTCGGTAATATCGCTTCAGCAGCGAACAAAAACCAGAAAAAGAAAGATTTTCATGGCAGGAGAAACGTTATTTTCATTTTGAGCGATGATCATCGTTACGATTTCATGGGCTTTACCGGGGTCGTTCCATGGCTGGAGACTCCCACGATGGACAGGATGGCTCGGGAAGGAGCTTATATACAGAATGCTTTTGTTACAACTTCCTTATCCTCTCCAAGCCGAGCTTCCATCCTGACAGGGCAATATACCCATTGCCACACGGTAGTTGACAATCAGGCTCCTATGCCTGACAACCTAGTGTTCTTTCCTCAATACCTCCAGGAAAACGGCTACAAGACTGCATTCTTCGGCAAGTGGCATATGGGGAATCAAGATGATATGCCTCAGCCTGGATTCGACCAGTGGGAATGCTTCAAGGGTCAGGGAACCTACTACAACACGATGCTGAACATTAATGGTACAAGGACCAATTTCCCTCCAGAACTCTACTCTACCGACATTCTTACAGACCATGCTATTGACTTCATTGAGAAGCAGAAGAACGACAATCAGGAGTTCTTTGTTTACTTGTCCTACAAATCCGTGCACTCAGGCTTCGAGGCATCCCCTTCACGAAAGGGCTGCTATCAGGACAAGGACATAGTCTATCCACCTTCATTCAATGTTCCATATTACGGAATACCTGCCCTTCCTAGCAAGGATGAAAATGGGAATCCGCTCAAGGGACGCGGTTGGTACGGTGAGAACAGGATGCCGGATTGGGTGAAGAACCAGAGGGAAAGTTGGCACGGTGTTGATTACCAATATCATGGAGCAAAGCCTTACGAAGAGGATTTCAGAAACTATTGCGAGACAGTAACTAGCATGGATGATTCAATGGCAAGACTATTTGACTATCTTGAAAAAGAAGGCCTTCTCGATTCCACTTTGATTATTTACATGGGAGACAACGGTTTCACATGGGGTGAACACGGCCTGATTGACAAGAGGAATTTCTATGAGCCTTCATGCAGAGTCCCTATGCTTGCCAGATGTCCAGAACTGATAAAAGAGGGATCTGTAGTCAAGGAAATGGTCCAGAACGTGGACATTGCACCAACCATTTTGGCTGCCTGCGGTCTTGAAAAAGGTCCCCAAATGGTAGGCGAATCGTTTCTACCTCTGCTTAAAGGAGAAAGGGTCGAGACCTGGAGGGACAAGATTTTTTACGAATACTATTGGGAGTATGCATTCCCTCAGACACCGACCACATTCGGTGTCCGGACTGACAAGTACAAGTACATCCGTTATCACGGCATCTGGGACACAAACGAGTTCTATGACTTGGAGAACGACCCATACGAAACGGTTAATCTCATAGAACATCCTGAATATCAGAATATTATAAAGGAATATGCAGAAGATCTGTATGACTGGCTCGAAAGTACGGACGGAATGAATATTCCATTGAAGAGAAGTGTATATTATCGCCATGGCGACCATAGAAATTTAAAGGTATATTAGGATATGAGGAGACAAGGTAAATTATTGTTGCCTGCATCCCTTGCAGGGGTGGCGGCTCTGATGGACTCCTGTGCCCCAGAGGTACAGAATCCCAATGTCATACTTATTTATGCCGATGATGTCGGCTATGGAGACTTGGGGTGCAATGGGGAGACAACTGTCTCGACTCCTAATGTTGACCGTCTTGCATCGGAAGGTGTGCGTTTCACTAACGCACACTCCACTTCAGCAACCAGCACTCCGTCCCGTTTCGGGATGTTGACAGGTATGTATCCATGGAGAATCTCCGGAACTGGAATAGCACCAGGAGATGCCGGAATGATTATCCGTCCGGAAATGTTCACCATTGCTGACCTTATGCACAATGCCGGTTACAGGACCGGTGCAGTAGGCAAGTGGCATCTCGGTCTTGGTGACAAGGCGGGGGAGCAGGATTGGAACGGGGTCATCAAGCCAGGTCTCGAAGACATCGGATTTGACTGGTCGTTCATAATGGCAGCAACAGCAGACAGGGTGCCGTGCGTTTACATTGAAAACTCTAAAGTGGTGAATCTTGACCCGTCAGATCCGATTGAGGTAAGTTATTCAGCTCCTTTCGAGGGCGTACCTACAGGAAAATCCAATCCGGAATTGCTCACAAAACTCCGCCCGTCGCATGGTCACGACCAGGCAATAGTGAACGGAATCTCTAGAATTGGTTATATGAAGGGAGGAGAATCCGCATTGTGGGAGGATGAAACCATTGCTGTGAGAATTAAGGACAAGGCAATCCAGTTCATGAATGAAAGCAAGGACAGACCATTTTTCCTCTATCTTGGAACCAATGATATCCATGTCCCTAGGTATCCTTCTTTGCGTTTCCAGGGAAAGAGCGGAATGGGTCTGCGCGGGGATGCCATTCTCCAGTTCGACTGGACGGTCGGACAAGTTCTGGATGCAATCGACAGTCTTGGTATTGCAGATAACACAATCGTTATCCTCACAAGTGACAACGGCCCTGTCGTGGATGACGGATATATGGACCAGGCTGAGGAATTCCTCGGCAATCACAGGCCTTGGGGTATGCTACATCCGAAAGGTGGTAAGTACAGTGCTTTCGAGGCAGGTACAAGAGTGCCGATGATTGTCCGTTGTGGCAAGAATGTGAAGAAGGCTGGCAAGCCTGGCTCCGTTTCGGATGCCTTGTTCAGCCATATAGATTTTCTTGCAAGTTTTGCGGAACTACTTGGGGTGCAGGTGCCCGAAGGTGCAGCCAAGGATAGCCAGCCAGCTTTGGCAAGACTTCTCGGAACTGACAACACAGGCAGACCTTGGATTATTGAACACAACCTTGCCAATAATCTTGGAATCGTTGCCGGAGACTGGAAATACATCGCTCCAGGGCGTGGTCCGGCTTATGCTCCGCTGACGAATACCGAACTTGGCAACAGCAAGAAACCTCAATTGTACAACCTTAAGGATGACATCACTGAGGAAAACAACATTGCTGAATTGTATCCTGAAGTTGTGAGGGAAATGGACGTATTGCTCAGGAGCATTAAGGAAAACAACTAATCATATAATTTTTTGCAGTGTCTTCCCGTTTTCTTACAATAAAAGGATTGTCAATAAATGTCAAATATATGCTCAATTCCTAAATGGATAATTTCTATAATTGTATTAAAAACACGGTGGGAGGATAATTGGCTTCCCCTCCTGGAGAACAAGAAAACAATAACGTATTATTATGCAATAGTTCGTTAATTTTATAAAAGTTACACCGCGGCGCGAACACCGTAGA
>JBJFDE010000380.1:0-16279 GCA_051889855.1 Candidatus Cryptobacteroides sp.
TATCCGAAAATCGTTGAGTGATAATTTCTATTTGTCGTCAAGACGTTACACTAGTACGATAAAATTGATTTCTTTAACAGAATCAGTCATTTCTCAATTCTACTTTTACCCTTATATCTGACAAAACCTGTCCCCGAACCTGTCTGCTGTCTATCTTTGACGGAGCAGATGTAAAATCCGGAGTATTGTACGAATCCATTAGCTCCCTGTAATAGCGTACCGGATTGCGCTGAGGAAGAAGGAAGGCCTTCCCGAATGTGCCGTCATCTTCCAGATGTGCGATATAGAGACGTGTATGAAGTCCGTCATCTCGTCTTGACGCCACCACTGCCCATTTGGAATTGGTGCTCCAGTTATGGAAACTGTCGGCATCTTCACTGTTTATTCCTCCCGCCGGAATCAGCGTTCCGTCATTTATGTCGTACATCCATAAATCAGCTTCTTTGTGCCATATCTGAAATGTACCATATTCTGCTGCAGCCAAAAGGATGTAACGTCCATCATAGGAAGGTCTTGGAAAGGAGAATGACAATCCTGTCAGAGATGACGACAACAGGGTATCCACTTTTGAGGCAAATGTTCCGTCTTCCGGATTGAACGCGACTGAACAAAGGCTGTACTTCATCTTTTTGATATCCCGGGGAAGTTCTCCGCCAGGGGAAACGCAGAAATACAGAGTCCTGCCATCAGGAGAAAAAGCCGGCTGTGTCTCGAAGCTGCTTTTCGAACTGAGAAGCATTGGTCTTAAGATTTCCTCTGTGTCCACACAATACACAATGACATCAGAAGCCTCGTCATAGACTTCGATTTTCTTTTCATGAGAAGAATAAAAAGACTGCCTCGTAGTGTTGACAGAATATGCCACATATTTTCCCGAAGGGTGCCAGTATGGATATACGAAAAATCCTCCTGTACTGTCAGTCTTGGTGTCAAGGTATTTTTCCGTCTCTCCATCCGAGAGCAAGGTAGCGGAATGAGCACCTCTGACATGAAGGCTGTATTGCGAAGGATCGGCCTTGTTCTGCGAATGGCAATTCACACAGCCGGCATCAAGCATTCTGCTGTCAATGAGTTTCCTTTCTTTGAAATCTGAAAGGCTGCGTTCATATATTGCCATATAGCCGAATGACTGATATCCGGGCAATATTCTCCGGTATGTCAAGCCATAGTCTATGCTGTCACGGCTGACTTTCATGGTGAATGGAGCAAAGGATGTCCATCCTGCCGGGCCGCGCATCCTTATATTGAATGTAAGAAGGCCACCTGCATTGAATGAAAGAATCTTCCTCCACCTGCGAAGTCTGAAAGATGTTCTTTTCCCGGCTGATTTCAGGACCACAGTCCCGGCAGAGTCCAATACTTCCACTTTCATTCTTGAATAATCGCTGTCGGCGCATATTCCGAAATTCATGGGGGCTATGTTTACAGGAACGACAACTTCCTTATAATCAGGCCAGACAGGCGGTTGTTCTCCTGACAGCACAGCATCAGCAGAACATGACAGCAAGGCGGGAATGAATGCCGCCAGAATGAATGTTCTTATACTCTTGATCATTTTGCCATATTATGATGATAATACCAATATGTTCTTCCGTATTTTTGCCAGAGTCGGTCAGTATCACCGCCTGCAGCTGTTTCGAGATATTCAGAATAGGCTGTTCTGTCTGCCTTTGTAATCAGGGATTCAAGGAATTGCGGCAGGCCTCCGGGCATTCTGTCACATATTGTCAATGCTTGGACTACAAGGACAGGGACTCCTGATGAGGTGTCAAGATATTCCAGGTCGCTTTCCAATGAATCAAGGTCACCCAGAAGGAGATCAAATGCCAGCAGATACTGTATTGTTACGGAATTGTAATGTCCTGATTCTGCCATTCGCCTGAGCATCAGCCTCTTCTCGTCATCTTCAGTATCATTGTACAGATATTCGGATGTATCGCAGCAAATGGCTATGTCTGAAAATTGTCCGCTGTCCAGAGCTGTTTTCAGCCCTGCAGCCCAGCGGGCATGTACAAGAGTATGAGAGAGGCAATCGAGATATTTTTCTGCTGTCCCGGCATCTCCATTTATCATGTCGATTTGGGCAAGCCGTTTCAGATACCTGGCTCCGAGTTTGTAATCCGGGTATGACTCGAATTTTTCATACGCATAGTGTCTCGCAGAGTTAAGCATTCCGCAGCGGAACATTGCCTCGTCTGTGGTGAGGCTCATCACATAACCGAGGTTATAATCCGGGAACAATGCAGTTGCGCCCGGCTGGGGATACATTAGCATCTTATCAAGAAGAGAGCCTTTCATTGCCAGGGCAAGGTCTATTGCAGATACTTCGGCTACTGTCCTTGGAGGTCTTTTGGATGCCGTTTCTGTGATTTCATCCCATTTTTCTTCCTGAATCAGTTTGTCATATTTGAGGATTCGTTCATTTACTGGGTTACAGTTTCTCACGACGAAGAACCACCCACCGATGAAGACCAGCAATGTCAGGGTTATTGTCAGGACGATGGCCGGCTTGTTTTTCATGGATGGCAGATTAATGGAGGCAGGTAAAAGACTTGCAAATGGAGAAAAAGCCATTATGAAAAGTGTAGCCGGATAGTTTCCCGGGACATTTATGTAGTTGATTCCCAGATACAGATCTCTGATTGGATAATGAAGGAACCGGGATAGTGCCAATGGTATCAGTGCCCATATCAGAATGGCCGGAATGGTAACCAGTGGTTTCCGGATGTCAAGAAGCAAGACTGAAAGTGGTATCAGAATCGATATGGGGCCGCAAATGTAATATAGGACTGCAGTTATCAGAGCCAATGGCAGAGCTCTGCCTGCAATGTATTTATGGTACAGGTACAGGGCGGACAATGTGATTGTCAACGAGACGATTGTCGTGAAAAGATTGCCTGATACGCAGAGGTATGCCCAGGCACAAAACGCAGGAATGAAGCTCAAGCCGTAAGTATATTCTTCAGTTCCGTGCTGTTTCATCAGATCCCATGTGAGGTATTGGATGGCAAGCAGGAACAGGGTAACAATGGATGCTGCGACTGGTTTCCAGCAGAAGAATTGAACGAAGAATTCTGACAGGTATTCTGCAAGGCCTCCCGGGCGTGAGAATGCTTCCGCTACGCGGGCTGGTGTGAGCGGGAAATACAGGACAGATTCGTAAAATTGTAGTATTGAGGGGCTTAGTATTCCCCAGAACCATAGGGACAGGGCGGTGAAGAGGAGGGTTATTGTGAGGTGGGTGGGGGTGGGTTTCATGTGGTCAGGTTGTGGTTAGTGGTTGGGGGGGGCAAATATAGTGTTTTTTTGTTATTTTTGAGTATCTCGCGCCTTCGGGGCTTGGCACTAGGTGTTTGTGTCTCGCACCTTCGGTGCTTGACACTGGGTTTTGTGTCTCGCGCCTTACGGCGCTTGACACTAGACTTTTGGGGGATTCGCGCCGTTGGCGCATCATCCCGTTCTTTCTGGGATTTGTGCCGTTGGCACACATCCCGAACATCATCCCGTTCTTTCGGGATTTGTGCCGTTGGCACACATCCCGGCCCCGCTCGCCGCGGGGCCCTTGCGACAGAAACCCAATTCCCCCAGCTTCAAGCGAGCTTGAAGCTGGGGGAATTGGGTTTCTGTCGCGGAAAGAACGGGATTCGAACCCGTGAGCCGCTTTAGGCGACTACACGCTTTCCAGGCGTGCCTCTTAAGCCACTCGAGCATCTTTCCTTTATGAGCACCCTGGGTGGCAGGGTGCTGTATTTTGTGAATCGGTTGCTTAGAGCTCCCATGCAAGGGCAGATGCGCCGAGGATGGCTGCGTCTGACTCTTTGAGCTGTGAGAATACGATTTTCACTTTGTTTCTCCACAACGGGAGCACATTCTCATTCATTGCATTTTCGATTGGCTCGCGGAGGAACTCTTTTGCCCTTGCAAGTCCGCCGAAGAGAACGATTGCTTCAGGAGCACTGAAAGCAATGAAGTCTGCGAATGAACGTCCGAGAATCTTTCCTGTGAATTCGAAAATCTTGAGAGCGAGCTTGTCTCCGTCTTTCGCTGCATCGTAAACGTCCTTCGAAGCGATTGAGTCGAGACTTCTGAGAATAGAAGGCTCGTCGGTAAGTTCAAGCCACTCGCGTGCAGTGCGTGCAACACCAGTTGCAGAGCAGTAAGTCTCAAGGCATCCTGTCTTTCCGCAACCGCAGACACGTCCGTTGTTGCGAACTGCCGCTGTATGTCCGAGCTCACCTGCAAATCCGTCGTGGCCATAAACAACCTCACCGTTGATGACGATACCTGAACCAACACCTGTTCCAAGGGTAATCATGATGAAGTTTTTCATACCACGTGCAGCGCCATAGGTCATTTCACCGACTGCGGCAGCATTTGCATCGTTGGTAAGAGCTACAGGAAGTCCATCTAGAGCCTCAGAAAGAAGCTTTGCAAATTCAACGGTATTGTGGGCCCAGACAAGGTTCGGTGCACTTTCAATGTTTCCAGTGTAGTAGTTTCCGTTAGGAGCACCTACTCCGATTCCTCTGATCTCGCCTTCAGCTTTAGCATCAGCAATGATTTTGTTTACAGCCTCAGCAAGCTCTGCAATATAAGGTTCAACTGTATCGTAGTTGTCCGTACGGATTACTGTCTGTGCAAGAACGGCTCCTCTTGCATCCACAACGCCCAATTTGGTGGTCTGTCCACCAACATCAATTCCAATTACGTATGATCCTGTTGCCATATCTTTATGTATAGTTAGTCTACTTTAATATCTTTGTTAACATTCTTGCTTCCGATGAGTGCATAGAACAAGAGGTAGCACAAGCAAGCAATCTGGAGCCAGTAGCTCTGGATAGAACCGACGCTGTCTGCAAGGAGGTTCTGGACGAAAGGAATGATACCACCACCGCAAACAAGGGTCATGAAGATACCTGAAGCAGTTGCTGTATATTTTCCGAGTCCTTCAGTTGCAAGGTTGAAGATTGCTCCCCACATAACTGATGTGCAAAGGCCACAGAGCATGATGAAGATAAGAGCTACCGGAAGTTCCTTGCCGAACATGGCAATCTTTGCTGAATCAGGAGTGAAGATGAAACAAAGAAGGAATACGATAGCGAGAACTGACATGCCTGAAAGCATGGCCTTAGGAGAAACTTTTCCTCCGACTGCGCCAGCTCCGAGACGGCCGAGCATCATGCAGAACCAGTATGCACCGATCATTGTACCAGTGAGGGCAGGTCCCACCCATGGAAGCTCAGAGAAGTAAACATTTGCTGTATTCGGAATACCCACCTCGATACCTACATAGAAGAAAATAGCGATTGCACCGAGAACGAAGTGACGGAATGAAAGAGGTCCGTGAGGATCCTTCGCAACCTTTCCGGCCTTGCGTGCAGCTTTCTCTTCAGGGGTCTCCATGTGAGGCTCAGGAATCTTGGTAAGGGCGATGATTACAGCAGCGAGTGCAAAGATTGCCATTGCAAGAATCATTGCAGGAGCAGCATCCTTCACTGTAGCATTGTCAAGGCTTCCACCTACAAGGTATCCGAGCAGAATAGGAGCAAGTGTACCTCCGACAGAGTTGCATGAGCCTCCGAGCTGGATAAGACGGTTGCCTTCATTTCCACCACCACCGAGAGTGTTGAGCATAGGGTTGACAACGATGTTGAGCATACACATTGAGAAACCTGCTATGAACGCTCCGATTACATAGATGGCGAAGTCCTGTGCAGGACCGGAAATCCACTGGACGGCAACTCCGATCAATCCGACAATCACAGCTGCAAGAGCAGTGAACTTGTAACCTTTTCTTTTAAGAATGATACCTGCTGGGATACCCATGCAAGCATAAGCGATGAAGTTGGCAAGGGTGCCGAGCTGTGAAAGGGCTTTGGAAGCGCCGAACTGTTTAGTGACGATTACTCCCATCGAACCCGCGAAGTTGGTGACGAATGCAATCATGAAGAAGAGGGCAAACATCACGATAATTGCTGGTAGGTTTTTGTTTTTTGACATGTTATTGTATGTTAATAATTATATATGGTCGAAAAAGCGGCATCTAAGGTACGAATTATTTTCTAAATACCACAACTGACATACATAATTTAAACATAAGGCGAAATAATTAAACACAAATGAAAACATGATAATTCCATGTCCGGGACAGACAATATAAAAGAATAGCAGGGTCCCCTCCCCAAGGAACCCTGCCGTATATAAAACGAACTTAACAAATAGACACGAAAAAAATTCTGATGTCTTGTACAAAGGTAATGATTTAAAATCAACTTCCAAACTTTTACAAAAAAATTGTAATAAAAATTACAAAATCTTGAAATATTTAGGAATTATTACCCCACTTTCTCAAAAAAATGTGTAAGAATTCACGAATTCCTGTATTCACTCGGAGTCATTCCCGTACGAGCCTTGAAGAATTTATAGAATACAGACTGATTCGGAAAATTCAGTTGGTAAACAATCTCCTTGATGGTCGATGAAGAATATTTCAGAAGATTCTTGGCTTCAAGTATGACATAGGCATCAATCCATTCCGGAGCAGACCGGCCGGTAGCCGCCTTGATAAGCTTTGAAAGATATTTCGGCGTCAGGCACAGGCTGTCCGCATAGAATCCGACATTCCTGTACTTGGAATAATTCTCTGAAACCAGCCTTATGAACTGGTCGAAAACCTGACGCCCCCTGCTGGTGGATGCGGGAACGGCCGCATTCATGGCTTTCAGATTCCTTGAATGAACTCCGGCGAGAAGGTAGAACAATGACGAAATGACCGAGCTGACTGAATCCACCTTGTATGCGCTTTGCAATGTCATGATCTTCCCCATGATGTCCATATAACTGCCCACAATAGAGGATTCTTCTTCCGACAAAATCAGGCAAGGATTGCCAACCATGGTAACGCCCTCATTGAACATCTTGTTGACATCAACCCGCAAAGAGTGTACGAATTCCTTCGACATTATTATACCGGCGAAATGCATATCCTCTTCTGTGCCCAGTATCTCATTCACTTTTATTATATTGCCCGGAGTACTCAGGAAGAGAGTATTGTCAGTCATCTGGAACTCGTTCAGATTCACTGTAAGTCTGATGTTCCCCTTCAGGCAGAACATTGCCAGATAAGCCTCCAGACGGCAAGGATGCCTGAACATATGCATTCCATCCTTATATCTGACGTCAACAAGACATATATCATCTCCCATCCACAAGCATCTCGATGAAGGAAGTTCCTCCTTCAGCTGAGTAATGGTAAAATTATGTAAATCCTTTATTTCCATCCTAACGGTTTATTTTCACAAATGCCAATCACCTAAAAACTGCAAAAAGCAATCCGTCACGACCCGTTTTTCATTTTTTCGACTTTTTGAACACATTTTCACGAAAAAAAGCAACGGAAGAATGATCATCCGTTGCTTTTCCCATTATTAAATCACCATTACAGTGAGGCAATATTCTTTTCGTTCACAATAGACTTGCCTTCCGGAGTGAATGCGAATGCCATTCTGTCAGCATAGACTGATTCGGCAACACGGCGGACTACCTTCATTGAGCTGTTCATCATGTGATTCTGCTCAGTGAAAGGCTCCGGGAGCACGCAGATTGCAGCAGGAAGCCATCTCTCAGGAAATGCGCCATAATTGGAGCCTCCTTTACGATAAGAATCAATCTCAGCCTGGATTTTCTCAAGCATTATGGTCTTTGCCTCACGGGATTCAACATCAATTCCAGGCTTTGCAGACTGGACATAAGCCTTGAGATTGTCTTTATGAGGTACAACCAGTGCGATGGTATAAGGGTCCTGACTGTTGTGCAGGATGATGTTTTCAATATATTTTGAATTCTCACCTATTGACTCTTCAATCAGTTCAGGTGAGTATTTTTCTCCATCCGAGCTTATGAGAAGGCATTTGAATCGACCTACGACATAGAGGAAACGTTCATCCCTCATATATCCCATGTCTCCGGTATGAAGCCATCCGTCCACAACGGTGTCAGCCGTGGACTTGGGATTTTTCCAATATCCGGCCATGACATTCTCTCCCTTGATACAGATTTCGCCTCTCTGTCCATAGCCAAGTTCTTTGCCATTGTCATCCAATATCTTGATTTCCATTGGTTTGACTACGCATCCTGAAGAGCCGAGGATATGGTGTTCGAATGAGTTGGCAGAAATGATAGGGGTTGCCTCAGAAAGGCCATAGCCCTGGAACATAGGGATTCCAATGGCATAATAATATCTCTGAAGGTCGATATCAAGAAGTGCACCGCCACCCACGAAGAAACGCATCCTGCCGCCGAGTGCCTCACGTACGCTCTTGAAGACGAGTTTGTCAAAGAGTTTCACGAAAGGTTTTCTCCAGAAGCTGGTGCCGGCTCCTTTGTTGTAGCCTTCCTTATTATATATGATGGCATTCTTGAGCGCAATGTTGTAGAGTTTCTCCACAAACGGGCCCTTTGCCTTGACTCCAGCCTCGATTGTCTTCTTGAAACTCTTTGCAAGGGACGGTACCGAAAGCATGATGGTTGGTCGGATGGCCTTGATGGTGGAAGGGATGTTGCGGAGGCTGTTGCCCGGAACGGTCGCAAACGACGATCCGTATGACATAAGCGTATAGAAGCCGGCAACATGGGCAAAGCAGTGGTCGAGCGGAAGTATGATGAGCATCACATCGTCCTCGCGGCAACCTATGACGGAGTGAGCCTGCTCGACATTGGCCGTATAGTTCCTGTGTGTCAGGAGAATACCCTTAGGATCTGCTGTCGTGCCTGAAGTGTAGCTGATGTTTGCATAGTCGTCAGGACCGACTGACTTGTATCTCTGGATGAACAGGTCTTCATTCTTTGCGAGAAATTCATCTCCCATCTTCATGATGTCGCCGATGTAAATCTCATTTTCCCTCATGTCCTTCAGCTGGTCGAATACGATTACTTTTTCAACCATTGGGCACTGCGGAAGGATGGCCCTGATTTTGGAAATCTGCGAAGCAGATGTGAAAACATATTTGGAATCCGAGTGTTTTACCCTGAACACCAGGTCGTTTGCTTCCTCAAGCTTGATTGACAAAGGCACATTCACTCCGCCGGCATAGAGGATACCAAGCTCACCGATTACCCACAGGTTGCGGCCTTCGGAAAGGAAGGACACCTTTTCTCCTTTCTGCAGACCGAGGGCCATAAGTCCCGCTCCGATGCGGTACGCATCCTTTTTTGTCTGCTCATAAGTAGTCTGTGTCCATTGGTCACCGACCTTTTCCCAAAGGAAGGTGTTCTTTGAATATTTTGCTACGTACTTTTCTACGAATTCAATGATTGTAAGTCTCTTAACGTCTGCCATAAAATAAAATGGTTGGTTTATTCATTTTTAAACAAGCCGAACAATTCAGCATCGATTCTGTCGGTCACCTCCCTGAAGTCTTCAGGACGGTTCTCAAATTTGATGCGGTCAACGTCCAGTATGAGAAGCCTGTGCTTATAGTCCTTGATCCAGCTCTCATATCGCTCGTTGAGTCCTGTTATATAGTCTATTCTGATACTTTTCTCATACTCGCGTCCTCTTTTCTGTATCTGTCCTATCAGATTCGGAATAGACGAACGGAGGTAAATCAGCAAATCAGGCGGATTCACCAATGACATCATCAGGTCAAAAAGGTCTGAATAATTCTCAAAATCCCTGGTGCTCATCAGGCCCATTCCATGAAGGTTGGGAGCAAAGATGCGAGCATCCTCGTATATGGTCCTGTCCTGGATGATGACATCATTGCATTTGGAAATATCAACTACGTCCTTGAAACGTTTATTCAAAAAATATACCTGAAGATTGAAAGACCATCTTTCCATATCCTCATAGAAATCAGCAAGATATGGATTGAAATCAACAGATTCGAACTTCGGAGTCCATCCGTAATGTGCAGCCAGCATCTTGGTTAAGGTTGTCTTGCCGCTGCCGATGTTGCCGGCGATTGCAATGTGCATAACTATACGATTTTTTAAAGTTTCACGTATTCGGATGGCAAATTTAGTAACTCTTTTCGTATTTTTGTGCATAAAAACATTTTTTGGATGATACATACCGAATTTTTCATCTTCAATGCTTTCCAGCAGAGATGCACCGTGCTTTGGGACGAAGGTGGCAGATGCGCCATCGTCGATCCTGGATTCTATGATATTTCAGAAAGGGACAAATTGTTCAATTTCATAAAGAACAAAGGGTTGAGGCCGGAATGCATCTTGCTGACACATGCTCATTTCGACCATGTCTGCGGTATGGCGGAAACAGCCCGCAAATATGGGATTCCGGTCTATATGGACAGCGCCGACAAGGTTATTCTGGAGGTTGCCAATGCCGAGCTATGCAATGCTTTCAGGTTCAGATTACCGGAGGGATGCGGACCTGTGAAGGAAGATCCATGCAAGTTTATTTACATAAAGGAGGGTGACATCATTGAGGTCGGTGCCATGAAATTCGAGGTCATATCCACCCCGGGACATACTCCGGGCGGGGTTTGCTACCTGGAAAGGGCTGAAAAAATCCTCATCAGCGGGGATACCTTGTTTGCCGGGGCCATCGGCCGCACGGACAACCAATGGGGAGATTATGATGAACTTATCAAGGGAATCCTTACCAAACTGATGGTTCTGGAGGGGGATATAGACGTAATTCCCGGACATGGGCCACTCACTTCAATTGCAAGGGAAGGAATGACAAATCCATTCCTGCTTCCGTTCAACGAGCCTTATGAGGATTTGTAAAACATGGAAGACAAACATGAATATATCGAAATAAGCGGTGCCTCCGCCCATAACCTGAAAGGTGTCTCTTTATCCATTCCAAGAGACAAATTCGTGGTAATCACCGGATTAAGTGGCAGCGGCAAGTCATCGCTGGCATTCGACACCATATATGCCGAGGGTCAGAGAAGGTATATGGACACACTCTCGACATACGCCAAGCATTTCATGGGCATTCTGGAAAAGCCGGAAGTCGAATCCATCAACGGACTCAGCCCCATCATTGCCATCGAGCAGAAAACAACAGGCAACAATCCAAGATCGACGGTGGGGACCATCACTGAAATCTACGATTTCCTGAGACTTCTGTACGCCAGGGCATCGAAGGCCTACTCCCCTGCCACCGGCAAGGAAATGGTTAAATATGCTGATGAACAGATTGTCAGCCTGATACTTGACAATTATTCCGGAAGGAAATGCTATCTGCTCGCTCCGCTCGTAGTGGGGCGAAAGGGACATTACAAAGAGCTTCTTGACCAGCTCAGACGGCGGGGCTACACCCAGGTGCGCATCGACGGTCAGCTGCAGGAACTCAACGAAGTGACGGCCCTGGACAGGTACAAGGCCCATTTCATCGAACTTGTCATTGACAGACTGAAGCCTGCGGACAAGGATATCAAGCGGATAAGGGACTCCGTCATGTCGGCATTGAACTACGGAAAAGGCTCGCTGGCGGTGATGGACCAGGAAACCGGACAGGTAAGCCATTATTCCAAACATCTGGTTTGCCCGGACACGGGAATTTCTTTGGCGGAACCGGCTCCACATTCATTCTCATTCAACTCTCCTCAGGGTTATTGCCACCATTGCAAGGGACTCGGTCAGATTGTGGATGTCAACATGGACAGCATCATACCGGACAGGAAAAAATCAATCGCCGACGGCGGAATCGTTCCTCTGGGGAAGATAAGAGACACAAGGAAATTTGATATAATTCGCTCAATAGCAAGAAAATACAGTTTCTCCTTATATGACCCTATAGAGGATTTGCCGGAAGAGGTTGTCAGTTTGATAGTGTTCGGGTCGGATGAGTTGTTCCGAGTCGGAGAGGGAACTTCGTCGGAGATGGTTTCGTTCTCAGGTATTGTTGAGGATATCAACGAGAAAATAACCTGCCCGGTCTGCAACGGCACCAGGCTGAACAAGGATACTCAATGCTTCAAGATTGACGGGAAGACTATTTCAGAGGTCTCTGCCATGGAGATAAGCACTCTGAAGACTTGGCTGGAATCTCTTGAGGATGTGTTCGGCAAAAGAGAAAATGCCATTGCAAGGGATATTCTCAAAGAGTTGAAAGACAGGGTTTCGTTCCTGCTGGATGTGGGTCTTGACTATCTGAGCCTGGACAGGGCAACTGCTTCACTTTCAGGCGGAGAGAGCCAGAGAATCAGACTTGCGACACAGATTGGCTCCAAACTGGTCAATGTGCTTTATATTCTGGATGAACCGAGCATAGGTCTGCACCAGAGGGATAACAGAAAGCTGATTGCGTCTCTGAAAAAGTTGCGTAACGAGGGCAATTCGGTGATGGTGGTCGAACATGATGCCGAGACGATGATGGCGGCTGACTGGCTTGTGGATGTGGGTCCGGGAGCCGGGGAGAACGGAGGTCATATTTGTCTGAGTGCTCCTGTGGATGTCATCGGGAAGGAAGGCGGCTCCAAAGAATTCCATGACCCTTCAAGAATCATTATAAAGCCTTCTGTCACACTTGATTATCTGCTTGGGAAGAATAGTATTGAGGTGCCTGCCCAAAGACGGAATGGTAATGGTCTGACGCTTGGTATCAGAGGTGCAAGGGGCAATAATCTCAAGAATGTCGATGTGGATTTCCCTTTGGGAATACTGATTGGCATAAGCGGAGTGAGCGGCAGCGGCAAGTCTTCCCTTATCAACGATACTCTGATGCCGGTGTTGAAGAACAAGTTCTACAATGCCAGGATGCAGCCTCTTCCATACGGGGAACTCGTTGGTGTTGAGAATATTGACAAGCTTATCGAGATTGACCAGAGTCCTATAGGAAGGACTCCGAGAAGCAATCCGGCCACTTTCACCGGGGTGTTCAATGATATCCGCAACTTGTTCGAGGCGACTCCGGATGCCAAGGTCCGCGGTTTCAAGGCGGGCAGGTTCTCTTTCAATGTGCCGGGAGGAAGGTGTGAAGAATGCAAGGGTGCCGGCATCAAGGTGATTGAGATGAATTTCCTGCCTTCGGTCAATGTAGTCTGCGACCAGTGCCGCGGCAAGCGTTACAAGAATGACACTCTGGCTGTCCGCTACAAGGGCAAGAACATCAACGACGTGCTGGAAATGCCTGTCAGTCAGGCTTATGAGTTTTTTGAGAATATTCCTTCAATTGCTCCTAAGCTGAAGGCTCTGGTGGATGTCGGTCTGGGCTATGTGAAACTGGGGCAGTCTGCAGTGACCTTGTCCGGTGGTGAGAGCCAGAGGATGAAACTGGCATCGGAACTGGCAAAGAAGGGAACCGGCAATACTTTATATATTCTGGACGAGCCGACTACCGGCCTTCATTTCGAAGATATCAAAGTGCTTCTGGATGTGCTGAACAGGATTGTGGACCAGGGCAATACCGTGATTATAATCGAACATAACCTGGATGTGCTTAAAAGTGTGGATTATATTTTCGACATGGGTCCCGAGGGTGGAAAGCGTGGTGGAATGATTGTTGCTCAGGGCACGCCCGAACAATTGGCCAACGACCCTGATTCCGTCACAGGACCTTTCCTACGGGAAATATTATAATGTCGAGCGAAGTCGAGACATCTAATAACAACAAACAATGAAAATCACCTGCCAAAACACCAACAAAACATACGAAGTGCCAATGGGAACAACCCTCCAGGCCTTCGCCCAAACACACAAAGAGGAAATAACCGACCCAAGCTTCGGCTCCGGCGGAATACTCGCCGCTATCGTCGACAATAAGCTCAAAGAGCTGGAATTCAAGATATTGGAGCCTCACACCATCAGATTCATAGGCTATGGACACCCTGATGGAAGGAGGACATATATCCGTACGCTCTGCTTTGTCCTGCAAAATGTGGTCAGCAGGATGTTTCCGGACAAAGTACTCGCGATAGACTACTCCCTGCCAAGCGGACTGTACTGCGAACTGCGTGAACAGAAGGAGCTGGAGGATGGAAGGCCTGACGTGTATTTTGTGACCGACGAGCAGATTGAGACCATCCGTCAGGCAATGTCGGAGCTGATACAAAGAGATTTGCCTATTACCAAATCAAAAATGACTGCCGAAGAAGCACAGGAGCATTTTGCAGCCAAGCATCAGATGGAGAAAATCAACCTGATGCACACCCTCGGAAGATTCAGATACAGTGTATATTCTCTTGACGGACAAATAGATACATTCTACGGGCCTCAACTTTCATCAACAGGGGCAATCAAAATATTTGACCTTGTGGGATTCAGCAACGGTTTCTGCCTGCAATATCCTATGGACGGAAATATGAACAGGATGCTGCCTATGAAGAAGCAGTCCAAGATTGCAACTGCATTGAAAGAACATTCTGACTGGTGCGCCATGATGGGGGTAAAAGGTGTCGGTACATTGAACAAAGTGGTACAGAGCGGGCACATAGTGGAGCTGATCAATCTGTGTGAGTCGCTTCACGAGAGGAAATATGCTGAAATTGCCGATCAGATTTATGCTAGAAGAGGCAGCGTGAAGATTGTTTTCATTGCAGGGCCTTCGAGCAGCGGAAAGACCTCGACTTCAAAAAGGCTTGCCAACCAGTGCCGTATTCTCGGCCTGAATCCAAAGGTCATTGAGCTGGACAATTATTTCGTTGACAGAGAGCACACTCCGAAAGACGAGAATGGGCAGTACGACTTTGAGTCACTGCACGCGATGGACCTGGAATTCCTTGGCAATCAGCTGAATATGCTTCTGGACGGAGAGGAGGTGGAGATACCTAAGTTCGACTTCAAAGTCGGATGCAGAAGGTTTGAAGGCAATAAAATGAAGCTTCAGGACAAGGATATTCTCATAATGGAAGGCATACATGCCCTCAACCCTGAAATGATTCCTGGTGTTGACAATTCGAAGGTGTTCAGGGTTTATGCTTCAGCACTCACTTCCCTGTCCATTGACGAGAATAACAATATTTCCACTTCGGACAACAGGATGCTCCGCCGTATGATTCGCGACAACCTCACCAGAGGCATTGTTCCGGAGGAAACCATCATAAGATGGCAGAGCGTACGGCGTGGAGAAAACCGCAATATCTTTCCATTCCAGGAGAATGCCGATGCGGTGTTCAACTCTGCACATCTGTTCGAACTGCCGGTACTGAAATATTACGCAGAGCCGCTTCTGCGTAGGATAGCGCCTAATTCACCAGCCTACACGGAAGCGACCCGTCTTCTGAAATTTCTTGAATATATCGTGGCTCTTTCGCCAGCTGAAATTGCAGCTGTTCCGCCGACTTCCATCCTCAGGGAGTTCATCGGCGGACAAACATTGTAAAATTACTCCTCCTCAGCAAGGATTGTTGCTGATGTCGGTGCTGCGCTAATATAGTCTCCGGAATATGCCGCAAAGCCATTGGCATCAGCAAATCCATTCTGTGCCAGGATATTATAATGTCCGCTCGGGATTTCCAAAGTTACACGCTCCTTGGATCCGTTGAGCAGTACGGTCAGTGAACGTGCTGAGTCAATGCCTTCAAGGCCTTCTATTCTGAAAGCTACTACGGTTTCCTGTTCAGTTTCTATGAAATGGAATTTCTCCCGTACCAATCCGGCATCGCCGAGGCAGAATCCCGGGTGGGCATGACGGATGGCTGCAAGTGCAGCATAGTAGTCAAAAAGGTCTTTGTATTGGGTTTTGAGTGTCCAGTCGATGGCATTGATGCTATCCGGGCTCTTGAAGCTGTTCTTAGTGCCGTATTTGTGTCTGAAGACTTCTTCTCCATTGAATATAAATGGGATACCTTGTGAGACATACATTGCCGACTGGGCGAGTTTCACCATCTGAAGTTTCTCTTTTTCTGTGGCCTTGGTAGCTTCATTCAAGCGGTCGCGCAGACAGTGGTCATCATGGCAGCTGACATAGGAAATGTGCTGAAGCGGAGAGTTTGTCCAATATGGAACGCTCACCTGAGGATGCTCGATTCCTCCTACAAGTCCGAACATCAGGTCTGCCTTCTTTCCTTCAATTCCGTCCATGAAGCCTGCATTTGAGCAGTCAAGCGGTCCGCGGACGGCATCGCGGATATTGTCGCTGAAGGCACCGATCCTGTCAAGGCGATATGTATTCGCTTTCAGGGCAATCACCTCAGGTTCAAGTGCAGGTGCCATTGCAGCCCATCCTTCGCCGTAGAGAATAACATCTGGCTTGATTTCATGGAGACGGCTGCTTATGATATTCATTGTCTCAATGTCATGGATTGCCATAAGGTCGAAACGGAAACCATCGATATGGTATTCTTCAGCCCAGTATTTAACCGAA
>JBJFDE010000381.1:0-16090 GCA_051889855.1 Candidatus Cryptobacteroides sp.
GGTTTAAAGGTTAATAATATGAAGTGTTGTAAAAAAATCCATGTGGTGATTCAGGCGTTGAAATCGTCCAAAATGTCGTCATACATCTTTTTCAGACTGCCTTTGCCGATGAATCTGAAGTCAGAAACAGTCCTGCGCCAAAATTCGAGGCAGTCATGGAAACTGTAGTATGAAGGGATATATGCCATAAGGAACAAGCATGCCCAATACCATGGGAGAAGGCAGAAACTGAGGATGGTATATATGATGAACAAAATTATTCCCATTGCAAGCCCGACTCCGAATCCTGCCGTATTCCTGAACGCCTTGTCCTTTATCTTTCCTTTCAAAACATTGAAGGTCAGCCATGAAGGCAAGGAAACCGTTGCACAGAAGATGAACCATGGGAGAAGGGCAATTCCTGCCAAAGTTCGTCCTGCAAGACTCAGCATCGGGTTGTTCTTACCAAATGAGAAGATGGAAATTCCTTCTTTCCTTCTTCTGTTCTCGAAATCCCTGACTTTTCCGATCAGGGCTGCAAACGCCTCCGGGGCAGATGCTTTCTTCTGTGCTATCTTGCTGGCGATGGCGCGGTTGCGCATCACCCTCTCATGCAGTCTTCCTCCTCTGTCACCCTTTGCCGCAATCATCTTGAGCAGAGCCCAGGATGGTGCAAGGTCTTCGTCATCAGGGAGATATGTGATGAGTCCACTCATTTTGGAATACAACTCTTTCCTGAGAGGCTCGATTAGCTGGACCTCATTTTCCACTGGATTGTTCCTGACGAACTCAGTCACGTTGATGGGTTCCCCGAAACTCAGCAGAGCGGTGGTACGGAACCTGAAATAGTCTTCGTATTCAAGTCCAGCCGGCACAATATATACATTCCTGGAATCTCCAAGTTCGCTGACTGCCGACAATGCCATTCTGAACACACCCTTTCCAAGAGGCAGAATGCTCCTTGCAGGTCTGTGCCTTCCTTCAGGATATACGCAGAAGCGCACCCCGTGCTTCAGCGTGTCAACGATTATTTCGTTTGTCTCATTGTTTTTCAATACATTGCGAAGTCCGTCCCTCTGGCGTACCATAGGAAGTATCCTCAGGAAGAACATTATCTTTGCAATGGCCGGCTTGTTGAACATGTCAGCCCTTGCACCGAAAACTGTTTCATCCCTGAATGTACCCAGCACGACCAGGGCATCCATCAGGGTATTGCAGTGGTTGGGTGCTATAATGATGGCTCCGTCTTTCGGGATATTTTCCATCCCGTAAGTCTCAAAGCGCCTGTAGCTTGCCTTCATGAACCTGTCAACTGCAGGCCGGAGGAAAGTGTATAGCCAATCGTGATCGTATATGTTTTTCTTGGACATTTATTCTGAATTAAGCGTTTTCAACATCTTTTCTTCCTCTCCATCTCCAAAGGAATGCGAGAGTCAGACCTGAAATGATATGCCATACACCCCACCATGCAGTGATTACAAGCATTCCACCGTTAGCAGCCCATTCAGGTCCGAAAATGGCCGGGTTGAAAAGCAATACAAGTCCCAGACCTGAATTCTGTATTCCGGTCTCGATGGTGAGTGTCCTCCTGTCCTTGTAAGGAACTTTGAATATACTGCCTGTCAGGAAACCTATTCCGAGGGCCAATATATTGTGTATCAGCACTATTAGGAAAATATACCTGATACATTTCATAAATGCATCAAGATTGTTGCTGAAGGCGAGCACCACCATGGCGATGAAAAACACTATGGAAAGGTACTGGAGTGGCTTCTTTATTTTTTCAGATACAGCAGGCAGATATTTCCTGCAGAGCATTCCAAGAAGGATAGGGATTCCGAGAAGAATCACAATGGTTTTGAAAATCTCCCAGAACGGAATGCTCAATTGGGGCAATTCGCTTGCTATCTGTGCATTATGCAGGAAAAGTCCTCCCCATAAAGCAAAATTGGCAGGAGTCGTGAAAATGCAGACGGCCGTGTTCACGGCAGTCAGTGAAACTGAAAGTTCAGTATTGCCTCTGGAAAGGGAAGTGATGAAATTGGAAATGTTTCCTCCCGGGCAGGACGCCACCAGGATCATTCCAAGACCAATCATCGGAGAAATCATGTCCTTCATGGCAAGTGCAAGAAGGAAGGTCAGTCCAGGAAGCAGGACCATCTGGCATATTATTCCGAGAATGAAAGATTTAGGTTTTTTGATTACATCCAGGAAAGTCTCAGGTTTTATTCCCAAGGCTACTCCGAACATCACAAAGGCGAGAACGATGTTGATGACATTCATTCCGCCTACATTCATATTCACCTTGATGGCATCAATGCTTGCAATAACTTCCGGACTCATTGATATAGGTTTAGGGTTTGGGCCGTAAAGATACTATTTTTTTCTCTTATATGACAAAATCGGTGAAAATATGGCTCGTTCATTGCAGTCAAATTATTGTTTAATACATACAATTATGAAACGTTTATATATTTTGTCCGTCGTTGCGGCCTTATCTTTTCTGTGTGCTTACCAAGCACATGCCTGCACTGGAATAGCCCTTACGGCAGCCGATGGCAGCCGTGTCGTTGCCAGGACTGTCGAATGGTCGGCTTCTCCGATGCACTGTGGCTATGTGGCAGCTCCACGTGGCCATTCTTTCCGTTCCTTCACCCCGGAGGGGGCAGATGGAATGCAGTTCAAGTCCATATACGGTTATGTCGGAATATACACCGAATACGAAGACTTCGTCGTTGAAGGACTCAATGAAGCCGGGCTTTCAGCCGGCCTTTTCTTTTTCCCGGGATATGGAGATTATGTCGCTTATAATAAGGAAAACAGGTCCAAAACCCTGTGTGACATGCAATTCGTTTCCTGGGTTCTTTCTCAGTTCTCGTCCATCGACCAGGTCAAGGATGCTATCGGGAAAATTGACCTTGTGACTCTGGACAGCAAGATCGGAGCAGTTCACTGGAGAATAAGCGAACCCGGAGGAAGAATGATTGTCATCGAATGTGTCGGTGGAGTGCCTCACATTTATGAGAACAAGCTCGGAGTCCTGACCAATTCCCCGGGGTTCAAATGGCATATTGCCAATCTGAACAATTATGTCAACCTTTTCCCTGGTGCCGCCGAGTCCCATGAAATTGCTGATGGCGTGACTCTCAGCCCGTTCGGAGGGAATAGCGGGATGCTGGGCCTTCCAGGCGATTTCACCCCGCCTTCCCGTTTTGTCCGTGCGGCATTTTTCCAAACTACGGCACCGAAACTCGCAACAGGCGAGCAGACTGTTTTCCAAGCCTTCCATATCCTGAACAATTTCGACATCCCGACAGGCATCCAGCACCCGAAGGGAAAGGCACCAGAGGGACTTCCGAGCGCCACTCAGTTCACTTGTGCAACTGATCAGAATGCGATGAAAATCTATTACAGAACGGCATGGAACAGCAATATCCGCTGCATAGACCTCATGGACATCAATTTCGCAAAAATCAAATATCAGGCGTTCCCGCTCGACCTTGTCCAGAGCCAGCCTGTTGAAATGGTTAGAATAAGGTAGATTCTGAAGGTTGGAGAAAAAGCATTACCTTTGCCGGGAAGCAATATAAAAATGAGCAACATTACAGGAACCAGATCCCAGGTAAAGGAACTTTTCAAGCTGGGCCTTCCCATTATGGTCGGCCAGTTGGGCATTATCATACTGAGCATCGCGGATACGATGATGGTCGGATGGTATGGTACTGCCGAACTGGCCGCCGCAAGTTTTGTGAACAATGTCTTCAATCTTGTAATCATCTTTTCTACAGGCTTTTCCTATGGCCTGACTCCGGTAATAGGCAGCCTTCATGGAAAATCAGAGGTGGACAAGTGCGGCAGGATGCTCCGCAACTCACTCAGTGTCAATCTGGCAGTCTCAATCGTGCTGATGTCTCTCATGTTCCTGCTCTATGTGAACATACACAGACTCGGACAGCCTGAGGAACTGCTTCCGCTGATGCGTCCATATTATATAGTACTGCTTTTCTCGCTTGTATTCGTCCTGCTTTTCAACTCTTTCAAGCAGTTCAGTGACGGAATTACCGATACCGTGACACCGATGTGCATCCTTCTGGGCGGTAACCTTTTCAATATCATTGCCAACTGGCTGCTGATTTATGGAAAAATGGGTTTCCCTCGCATGGGACTTCTGGGGGCCGGCATCGCAACGCTTTCCGCAAGAGTGCTGATGTGCCTGTGCTTTGTCGTTGTGTTCTGTATTTCAAGACCTTATAAGCCATATCGCAATGGATTCAGGAAAGGATGTCTGAATAAGAAAGACGGGATTTTGCTTTGCCGGATGGGCATGCCGGTGGGCTTGCAGATGGGAATGGAAACAGCTTCCTTCAGCCTCAGTACCATCATGGTCGGCTGGATTGGGGCAACAGCCCTTGCCGCCCATCAGATCATGCTGACTGTCGGTCAGATTGGATTCATGATGTATTATGGCATGGCAGCGGCAGTTGCCGTGAGAGCAAGCAACTTTATGGGAGGGGCGGATTATAGCAATGTAAGGCGCACTGTGTCAGACGGTTTCAAGATTATTCTGGGGATGGTGGCAATTGTTTCTTTGCTGATGCTTATGGTCCGGAATTCCCTCGGATCATGGTTTACTGACAGTACAGACGTTGCTTTGATGGTAAGCCAGATTGTCATACCTTTTGTCATCTATCAGTTTGGTGACGGTTTGCAGAGCAATTACTCCAATGCTTTGCGAGGCATATCAGATGTGAAGATGGTGACCTGGTATGCATTTATCGCATATTTCGTGGTCAGTCTGCCTGCCGGATATCTTTTTGCCTTTGTCCTTGATCTTGGCCTTGTAGGAATCTGGCTTTCATTCCCATTGGGTCTTTCTTGTGCCGGACTCCTTTTTTGGAGCAGGTACCGCAAGACAATGAAGAAATATGAAAAAATTGTTTAACTTTACCGGGAATTGTGGAACTACACACTAAAACTAATATAATGGAAAGAACATTGGTAATTTTGAAACCGGGAGCTCTCCAAAGGGGAATTGTCGGTGAGGTGATTTCAAGGTTTGAGAAAAGAGGACTTAAGCTCGTGGCTATGAAAATGGCTCAGCTGGATGACGAAATCTTGTCAGTCCACTATGCCCATCTGCTTGACAAACCATTTTTCCCTTGGTTGCGTGACGGTATGAAGGCTGCGCCTGTAATACTTTGCTGCTGGGAAGGTTATGATGCAGTACAGGTCGTAAGGGCAATGGCTGGAGCAACAAAAGGAAGCAAGGCTGTTCCGGGAACCATCCGTGGAGACTATTCTTTGAGCGCTCAGGAAAATGTAGTCCATACTTCGGATTCTCTCGAGAATGCAGCCATCGAACTTGACCGTTTCTTCAAGAAAGAGGATTATTTTGATTACAAATCGCCACTGGATCCGTTCAAATACGCTCCGGACGAGATGTAATTCTTATTCTGATAAAAACAGGCTGACCTTCTGGGCCAGCCTGTTTTTATGCGTTCTGAAGAACGGGGAATTATCTGATAATGGTCATTTCCTCGATAAGATGCGGTGCTCCCGCTATCTTTTCAAGCGTGAAGAGCACATACCTGATGTCGAGTGAGATGTTCCTGCACCGGTCCGGGTCGAAGGCAATGTCGCTCATCGTGCCTTCCCAGACTCTGTCGAAGTTGATTCCGATCAGATTGCCCTCCGCATTGATGACGGGACTTCCGGAATTGCCTCCCGTAGTGTGGTTGGTGGCAAGGAAGCAGACAGGTATCTGACCATGTGCATCTGTCCATTTGCCGAAATCTCCTGAAGCATATATGTCCCTGAGAATCTGAGGTATATTGTAGTCGAAAATCTCCGGATTGTCTTTCTCGATGATGCCTTTGAGTGTGGATGAAGGAGTGTAATAAACTCCGTCCGCCGGGCTGTATCCTTCCACATGACCGTATGCGACCCTGAGGGTGAGGTTGGCATCCGGGTAGAAATCATTGCTTTTCCCGCAGACCTTTGCATATTCCATCTGACCTCTCATATAGTCTTTGTATGCAGCGCCGATTTCTGCCTTGATTCTCCTTGCCTGTGGAAGAATGTCGCTGTTGTACCATTGCTGGAAACTCCTGGCGAAGACCACGGCCGGATCAGATTTCATCGCCTGCAATGAGTTGACATCCATTTCCTTAACTGAACTTTCGCATGCGAAAAGACTTGAACTGAAGAGCGATTCCGCCCATGCGGCCGCATCACCGTATTCAGAAATCATGGCTTTGAAATAGTCAGGCTGGAAATTCTCCGGCACATTTTTCCTGAATTCCTCCATCACAGCCGTGAAACATTCCTTGTCGATTTCCATCTGCCAGTCCTTGAAGAATTTTTCAAGAGTGTACGATGTATCCGGAGAGCCATCTTCAATCATTGAGGTGTAACGGCTGGCAAATGAGGCAAGCTCGATGGTCCGGGCAGTTTCATTGTAGTAATCAGTCACGAAGGCATAAGGCTCAAGCTCCTTGTAAAGAGCTGCCAATTTGTTGCAAATGCCTTGATATTCAGAGCCTTCTGCCCAGGATGAGAATGCTGCTTCCTCCTTACGCTTCTTCTCGGCAGTCTTGTTCTTTCTCAGACCCATTTCTTCTCCCTGCCATTTTTTCCATGCATTTGAGATGCTCGCATATTTGGAAGAATACTGGATGCGGATTTTCTGGCTGCTGTCCATATATCTCTTGATGATGTTGAGCCTGAGGGTGCGAAGATGGATTTTGTTCGGGTCTGAAACATTCTGGATATAGTCAACCTCGGATGAATGGATGTATTCGCGGGTAATGCCGGGGAAGCCGTAGATGAATGTGAAATCGCCTTCCCGGACCCCTGCAGCCGATATTTTGAAATATTTCTTTGGCTGATATGGAACATTGTCGATGGAATAATCCGCGGGGTTGTTGTCTTTGTCAGCATAAATCCTGAACATTGAGAAGTCTCCCGTGTGTCGTGGCCATACCCAGTTGTCCGTGTCCCCTCCGAACTTGCCGATGGAAGAAGGCGGTGCTCCGACCATGCGGATGTCCGAATATTCCTTATATATGAACAGGAAATACTGATTTCCATAGTACATGGATTCCACGGTTGCCTTAAGGCCTTTTCCGGCTGCTTCGGCTTCCTTGACAATGGCTTTGATATTTTCAGAAGTTACTTCGCCGTTCTCTTCTGCTGAAAGTTCCTCTGAACAGCCTTTCAATACGGCCGATGTAACATCATCCATGCGTTCAAGTATTCGCACTTTCAGGCCTGGATTCGGGAGTTCCTCAGAGCGGTTCATCGCCCAGAACCCGTCGCGCAGGTAGTCGTGTTCCACGCTGCTGTGGCTCTGGATGTAGCGGTATCCGCAATGGTGGTTGGTCAGAAGAAGGCCTTCCGGTGAAACGATTTCTCCGGTGCATCCGCCTCCGAACAGGACTACCGCATCCTTGAGCGAGGCTTCATTGATGTCGTAAATGTCTTTTGCATCCAGTTTGAATCCTTTGGAATGCATGTCGTCAATCCTGTTTGCAATAAGGGATGGAAGCCACATACCCTCGTCCGCACGGGCGAGGGGAGAGGCTGCTGCCATGATGGTGCAGCAGATAATCAAGTTTTTGAGTTTCATGTATTTATAGGTTTATATTATCATAGGAATCATGTCTGCGACAATTTTGACTACCCAGGCTGCCAGGGCGAGGATGCTGAATATCCATGCGATGAACAGAACAAGGCCGGGTTTCCATTTCGGCGCTTTGAAGTCAAAGCAAAGTATGGTTCCGCACCAGAGAAGCCATACGCTGAACAAAACCACGAATGCAGTGACGAACCACCAGAAATACGGATCCATGATTATCCTGCTTGCCATTGCGAGTTCATTTCCATATACGAACTTCCCAAGATTGATATATTTGTCGAAAATCTGAGGAACTATCGGGATTACAAAGCATCCGATAAGGTTGGCCAGACCGGATACCATCATTATGACACCCAAGATGCAGCTGAAGACTCTGGCTACTTTCCTGCTGCCCTCTGATGTGGCCAATTCATTGATTTCCTGCTTGATATCAGCTTTGCTTGAAACAAAACTCTCAAGACGCATAGGCTTTCCCTTCATCCTGCATTTCTCTTCCACCGTCCTTGCGGCAGGCATTGCCAACCAGAGTGCAGAATAACCGAGCAGGGCAATGGTGATGAATGATTCCATTCTCGTGAACAGTCCGAGGACTGCAAGAATTATGAAAATTATTCTCATGATGACGGGATCGATTCCGAAATAAGCTCCGAGGCCGGCACAGACACCCCCAAGGAACCTGTTGTCAACGTCTCTGTACAGGCTTTTCTTTATCTTTTCCTGCCTGGGCTCCTTCGGCTTGTCTTCATTGTCTTCTGATATTTCCGAAGGATTGCCGATTCTTTTTCTTACTTCTTCGACCATTGGAAGAGTGACCACATTGGTGCTGCCTGTCTTTTCGCTGAGGATTTCGGCGATTCTCACTTCGATGTCCGCGGTCACTTCTTCTGCATCGTCTGCAAGGCTGTCCTTTATCTTTGCGATATAATCCGACAATTCCTCGTATGCATCCTCTTCAATGATGAATGCGTAACCGCCGAGGTTTATGTTTTCTGTACGTTTCATATTCTGTTCAATGATTCAATGCTGTTCACAAGATTTTTCCATGCCTGGTCAAGACCTTTGAGCTGTTCACGTCCGGCATCGGTAATCATATAATATTTTCTTGGGGGGCCTTGCGGGGATTCTTCCCACCGATAGTTCAGAAGCCCCAGTTTCTTGAGCCGTATGAGCAGGGGATAGACGGTACCTTCAGCCACGATGATATCCACATCTTTCAGTTTCTGAATAATCGAGGACGCATATTCATCCTCAAGGGCGAGAATCAGCAATATGCTGTATTCCAGCACGCCCCGGCGCATCTGAGTGCTGTTGTTTTCTATGAAATTGTTATTTGCTTCCATATCTGATGCTTTATTTGGATGATGTAAATTTCCTTATGTTTTCCGCTGTTGCAGGGATTCCTCTCATCTCGCATTTTTCAGCTGCGGTCCTGGCCTGCGGAGCTGCAATCCAGAATACCACATATACCCAGAAACCTGCTGAGCAGCAGAAGAGTGCCACGAGGAAGAGTGCTCTTACGATGGTGACATCCAGTTCGAGGTAATAGCTGATACCTGAACATACTCCGGCAACCTGGCAGTTGTCCGAATCCCTGAATAATTTCTTCACAGCTTTTTCGGTCTGGTCCGGGGCAGTGTAAGCCGCATTTGACCTGCTTCCTTCCGGCATGCCAAGCTGGTCGATGATGCTTTTTGTTATGTTGATGTCCACAACTTCGCGTCCGGCAAGCTTTTCCTTGAAAAGGTCTGCGATTCTTGCTTCGAGCTCTTCCATTACCTCATTGCTTGAAGACGAGACTCCGAGGGCTGCCTTGAATGATTCGAGATATGCATCGAGTGAGTTGTATGCGTCTTCATCGATTATGAAGTTGCATCCGCCGATTGCTACGTTGATAGTCTTTTTCATGTCTATTGGTTTTAAAATATTTTTAAATCTTAATTAATTTGATGGTGCAAATATATGTATATTTTTAATACCTTGCAATACAAGGTAGCAAAAATTTGCAAATATTTTTGTCCTGACTTGAATATTCCTTATATTAAGGAGAGTAAAATGTTAAAAAAGGCTTACCTTTGGGGTACAGGAATGATAAAATAATCGCTATGTTGTTCAGATTGAAAGTTTTCCTTTGTGTGGCCGAGCACCTTAATTTCACGAGGGCTTCGAAAGAATTGTATATTTCACAACCTGCAATATCGAAACATGTGCAGGAACTTGAGAAAGAGTTTCAGGTCAGGTTGCTTGAAAGGAGCGGGGGAAAGGTGAATCTTACCAGGGAAGGGGAGATATTCAGGGACCATGCCAGAATTGTTCTTGAAGATTATCGCAGGCTTGAGTCCGAGATGAAGCTGCTCAGGGGCTCCGTTGATGGAAAACTGCGGCTCGGAGCAAGCACCACCATAGCCCAGTATATGATTTCACCCATTCTTGCAGGTTTCCGTGAAAGGTTCCCGAATGTGGAACTGTCCCTTCTGACAGGCAACTCCGAGTTTGTTGAAGATGCGCTGGAAAGCGGAAGGATAGACCTCGGTCTGGTGGAAGGAAGCAGGCGCAGGCCACATCTGAGATATTCATTCTTTGCCAGGGATGAACTGGTCCTGGTGACATCATGCGACACGGTTGTACCTGACAGGGTGGATGCGGCAAATCTTAAGTCGCTTCCTCTGGTTCTAAGGGAGAGTGGCTCAGGTACGCTTGAAGTGATTGAAAAGGCTCTGTCCGAGCATGATATCAAACTTTCGGACATGAATATCCTGCTTCATGTCGGCTCCACTGAAGGCATAAAGGGCTTTTTGAAATATTCCCCCGGGAGCTACGGGGTAATGTCGGTGATTTCCATAATAGACCAGCTGAAAAACGATCAGCTCAGGGTAGTGGATGTGGAGGACATGACCATGGAACGTGAATTTGCATTCGTTTCCACCCAGGGTGCCCTCACTCCTGCCTCTGAGCGCTTCATGCAATTCGCAGGGCATTTGAGTGATAACTTCAGGTTATAGGTAATAATTATTATATATATACAAGGTACGGTTTTCCTTCATACCTTTGCGGCCGTTAATTTGTTTTGGTTATGAAGGAAAATATCTCAAAAGCTTTGTTCGTGGTGCTGATCGTGGCATCGGTATTCGTTTCACCTGCAATTGCGCTTTTTGCCGGAATCGTGCTGGCGCTTACTGTTGGGAATCCATTCCCGGTGTTCTCAAAGAAGGTGTCCAAATATTTGCTTCAGGTGGCTGTGGTCGGACTTGGTTTCGGAATGAATCTTCACGAATCCCTTGCTGCAGGAAAGGAGGGCATCATGTTCACCATTGTATCCGTAATCGGCGTGATGACCATCGGATGGCTTCTCGGACGAGCTTTTGGAATACTTCCGAAATTGTCCTATCTGATCAGTGCGGGAACTGCAATCTGCGGAGGCAGCGCAATTGCGGCTGTTGCACCGGTTGTGAAGGCTGACGACGACGAGACTTCCATGTCCCTGGCGGTAATCTTCACTCTCAATGCTATCGCTCTTTTCATCTTCCCGCCTATCGGGCATGCTCTCGGGCTTGACCAGCAGCAGTTTGGAACATGGGCGGCCATTGCCATCCATGACACCAGTTCGGTGGTGGGAGCCGCTTCCATCTATGGAGACGAGGCTTTGAAAGTTGCTACTACTATCAAGCTCACCAGGGCTTTGTGGATTATTCCGCTTTCACTTGTTTCCATCCTGATTTTCAGACGCAAGAAAGGTGAGAAGACCAGCATTTCCATTCCTTGGTTCATCTTCCTGTTCATCCTTGCAATGGTTTTCAATACCTATGTTACCATGCCTGAGGTGCTGTCAAAATCCATTTCGGTCTTCTCTCACAAGTCACTCTCCGTTACTCTCTTCCTTATCGGCTCAGGAATGTCAATTGAGTCGGTGCGCAAGACAGGGGTGAAGCCAATCCTTCTCGGAGTGACTCTTTGGGCCATCATTTCGGTTGCCACCCTTTTGGTGGTTTGGTAACATTACAGTCCCAGAAGCAGCAGGATGACAGGCATATATTCTTTCAGTTCAGCTCTGAGGAAATCGATTGTCTTCTGCTTGTAGCGGCCGACTGACTTCACGCTCAGGTTCATTTCCTGAGCGATTTCTTCGCGTTTCTTTCCTTCAACGAATGTCTTGACGAACACCTGACGGTGTGACTCCGGCAGTTTTTCCAAAGTATCGTAGAGCATTACGTAAAGCTCGTCAAGAGAAAAGACCTTGTCCGGATTTTCTTCATAGATGGTTTCAGCGAATTTGCTTTCCTCTTCGTATTGCTGTGTGTAACTTTTGTGCTTGATATGATTCAGACATGAGTTGCGCACACACATTTTTATATAGGCAGGGGTGGTTGTCGCCATAAGGTCGATGGTATCGATACGGCTCCACATACTCACGAATACATCCGAAACGATGTCTTCACATATCGCAGCGCTGTCGATGAAGTGACGGGCAAAAAGACAGAACGGAGCGTAGTACTGCTGGTACAACGCTCTGAATTGTTTTTCTTTTTCCCTGATGTTCATCATTTTTAAGCAAGCAACCTCCAAATGTAGAAATTTTTTTTGATTTGCCTGTCCTTTTTTCAAATCCCAGTTGTATTATATGCGAAACTTTAAAAATAGTATCAATGACAAATGATGACAAAATGCTAAAGAAGGCAGAAGACCTTTGGAAAGCAATACAATATATGGAATCGATCGATGTTGACAATGCATTCGAGAATGGAATGAATCAAATAAGGCAGGCGCGCCGCCAACTTTTTATTAATAGGTTGGTCAGGGTGGCGGCGTGTCTGTCCATTCCATTGTTCATTGCCACTGCCGTGATGGCATCGCTTTGGCTCTTTCCGGGCGAAAGCACGGAAATGGCTTCTGTCACAGCACCTTGTGGTTCTGTCATCAAATATGAACTTCCTGATAAATCCACAGTTTGGATCAACAGCGGATCGACTCTGACCTATCCGACACGATTTGACAGGAAAGCCCGCAGGGTGGAAATTGACGGAGAAGCATATTTCGAGGTACAGGCCAATCCTGACAAGCCATTCTATGTCAATGCTTCTGACGGACTCAGCGTCAAGGTATATGGAACAAAATTCAACGTTTCGGCCTACAGTGACGACGATGTGATAACCACGACTCTCGAGACAGGCCATGTCGATGTCATGGTTTCAGACCAGACACTTGCCCTCGTTCCAGGAGAACAGGCAAGCTACAGCAAGCTGACAGGCCAGATGGTTCGCAGCCAGGTCAACACATACGAGCATACTGCATGGAAGGATGGACGTCTGGTTCTGCGCAATGCAAGCCTGAGCCAGGTGTTCAAGGCTCTTGAGCGCAAATTCGGCGTGACTGTTCATGTAAATGGAACTATCAATGAATCAGACACTTACAGGGCAACTTTCAGAAACGAGACATTGTCGCAGATTCTGGATTATATGTCAAGGACGGCCGGATTCAGGTGGAGATATGAGGATGAGCAGATGCCTGGCGGGGATGTGCTGCCCGGAAAGACTGTATGTGTTGATTTGAGGTAGATCTCTCCATTCGCTTCGCTCAGTCGAGATGACAATTTAAAATCCACATAATGGAAACAAACCGTAAACTATCAAAACTTTGCGTGGTGCTTGTCCTTTTGGGGGCAATGTCCGCCTCTGCCTTTGCACAGCAGGTACGGACATCGATCAAGACGGAAAAAGCACCCCTGGAGCAAATCCTCGACAAGATAGAGGCTAACTCCGATTACGTATTCCTCTATAAGGAATCCGAGGTGGACAAGAGCAGGGTAGTCTCTGTGACGACCACCTCCACCAAGATTACTGACATCCTCGACGAGATTTTCCGTGGAACGGATGTGGCTTATTCCATTCTTGACAGACAGATAGTCCTGTCCATCAAGAAACAGCAACCTAAACAGACTGCTTCAGACAAGGTACGCGTGAACGGAATCGTCTATGACGACAGCGGCTTCCCGATGATCGGAGCCGGCGTGATGATTCAGGGTACCACAGTAGGAACAATCACAGACATTGACGGAGCGTTCAGCCTTGAAGTTCCTCAGGGCAGCACGGTTGAAATCAGTTCCCTGGGTTTTACCTCATATACTTTCCAAGCCCGGGACGACCAGCCGTTGAATATCACATTGAGCGCTGATACCCAGCTCCTTGACGAGGTCGTCGTGACGGCTCTCGGTATCAAGAGAACAACCAAGGCCCTCAGCTACAATGTACAGGAGGTCAATTCTGAAAAAATCACCGCCGTGAAAGATGCAAACTTCATGAATTCACTTTCAGGTAAGATTGCCGGCGTGAACATCAATGCATCCTCAAACGGCCCCGGCGGAGCTGCCAGAGTCGTAATGCGTGGTGTGAAGTCAATCAGCAAGTCCAACCAGGCACTCTATGTGGTTGACGGTGTGCCTATTTCGAACTCCGGCGGAGACATCGGTTCTTCAGAAGGCGGTGCCATGTATGCTGCCCAGCCGGGCGGAGAAGGCATTTCAGACCTCAACCCTGAGGATATAGCTTCTATCTCCGTGCTCAGCGGTCCAGCCGCTGCTGCCCTCTACGGATCCAATGCTGCCAACGGTGTAATTCTCATTACCACCAAGAAAGGCGAGGAAGGCAAGGTAAAGCTTACATTTACCAACAATACTACATTCAGCACTCCGTTCAGGATGCCTGAATTCCAGAATGAATATGGCAACCGTCCGGGTGAGTTCATGAGCTGGGGAGACAAGGGCACTGCAATCCCATACAATCCTGCAGACTTTTTCAGGACAGGTTCGAACGTGAACAACTCCCTTGCGGTTTCCATAGGAAATGCACGCAACCAGACTTATGTCAGCGTGTCGGCCAACAATTCGGACGGTATCCTTCCGAACAATGACTACAACCGTTACAACTTTACTTTCCGCAATACCACCAAATTCCTCAATGACAAGATGACCTTCGATGCAGGCGTCAACTATGTTGTTCAGAATCAGAAGAATATGGTATCTCAGGGTATTTATTTCAACCCTCTTGAGATGGTATATCTCTGGCCCCGCGGAGAGGACTTCAACGAAGTCAGGATGTATAAGGAATGGGACCCTATGCGCAATATCTATGTGCAGAGATGGAATTGGCAGGGAGCATTCAACGCTGCCATCGAGAACCCTTATTGGGAGATGTACGAGAAAGTGCGTCAGACAAAGAAACAGCGTTACATCATCAACGCAAGCCTTTCTTATGACATCCTTGACTGGCTGAATGTAAGCGCACGTTTCCGCATGGATAATTCCATCAACAATTCAGAGAACAAATATTCTGCTTCCACGAACACATATTGGACCCAGGGCAGCGAAACAGGATATTATTCCCAGACAAGGGGAGAGTTCAACCAGACCTATGCCGATGTCCTCGTGAACATCAACAAAAGCTGGGACAGCTTCTCGCTTTCGGCCAATGTCGGCGGCAACTGGTCCCAGGAATACTCTTCAGAGAACGGATATGCCGGTGGTCTTGCGCTTCTTCCTAACGTATTCAATGTATTCAATATAGACAGGACTCAGGGAGCTCCTTCACAGAACAACTACCGCAGAATGGATTTCGCGGCATTCGGAAGCGCCGAGGTGGGCTTCAAGAGCATGCTCTTCCTGACAGTGACTGCCCGCAACGAGTGGTCGTCAACCCTCGCCAACACTGAGCAGCTTTCATATTTCTTCCCGTCAGTCGGACTTTCAGGAGTTATTTCACAGATGGTCCAGATGCCTGTATGGATTGATTTCATGAAAATCAGGGCTTCATGGGCAGACGTCGGTTCACCTCTTCCTGTCAACCTTACCGGAACTTCCTATATCTGGAACGGTACCACCCAGAGCTGGACACTGCCTTCATACAGGCCTCTTACCAAGCTCTACCCTGAGAAGACTTCTTCATGGGAGGCAGGTCTTGACTTCCGTTTCCTCAAACACTTCAACTTCGACCTTACCTGGTATCTGTCAGACACTAAGAATCAGACACTTACTGTCAATACATCAGCTGCTGCAGGCGGTTACACCCAGATGTATGTCCAGACAGGTAACGTGCGCAACTGGGGATTCGAGGCAGCCCTCGGCTACAACGCCCAGTGGAAAGACTTCAATTGGGACGGAAGCGTGACATTCAGCGCCAACAAGAACCGTATCACCGAACTTCTTGACGATTATTATGACCCTATCACCGATTCTCATTACAGCGTTTCCGAACTCCACATGGGCTCCAACTATCTCGTAAAAGGAGGTTCGATGGGAGATGTCTATGCGACCAAGGAATTCGCACGCGACCCGGAGGGCAACATTGCCATAAACTCATCCACCGGAAACGTGATGTCAGTTGACCTTGGCAATAACCCCAAGAAACTCGGTTCGGTACTTCCAAAGGCCAATCTCGGATGGTCCAACACATTCTCTTACAAGGGAATAAACCTCAATATCCTCTTCAC
>JBJFDE010000382.1:0-4354 GCA_051889855.1 Candidatus Cryptobacteroides sp.
TAACCGTCAGAACCAGCAGAACAAACAGCAGCAGAGCCAGCAGACTCCGCTTCTTATGTTATTCTCTGGTCGGTGACATTTGAATTGATTTTTTGTTTTTTATATAGGCCGGATCCTTTGGGGTTCGGCTTTTTTTGTTTAATCCCCAAATTTTTTACCATGAAAAAAATTGAAGCAATCGTCAGGAAGACGCACTTCGAAGATGTCAAGGAGGCACTGTTTGCCGCTGACATCAACTGGTTCTCCTACTCCGAGGTCAAGGCAATCGGACAGAACCGCGAAGAGAGAATCTACCGCGGTGTGATGTACAGCACGGACATCATATCCAGAATCGAGATTACCATCATCTGCCGTGACCAGTTCGTCCAACCGGCAATCGACGCGATCATGAAGGCCGCCCACACAGGAGAAATCGGAGACGGAAGAATATTCGTCAGTCCTGTTGATGACACCTGGTCTATCAGGACAGGAGAGCACGGAGACAGTGTTCTTGCAGACAGAAAATAGTAGTGTATAGTAGTAGTGTAAAACATATCCCCAATTAAACGAACTTGATTATGGACACAATCGCAATAAGCGGACTGGATACCGTATGGGTACTCCTCGCATCAATGCTTGTATTTTTCATGCAACCTGGATTTGCACTTGTCGAAGCCGGATTCACAAGGTCCAAGAATACCGCCAACATCCTTATGAAAAACTTTGTGGATTTCATGGCCGGAACTTTCTTTTTCTGGATGCTCGGTTTCTCACTTATGCACAGTGAAGGCTGCGGCTTCATCGGCTCAATCCATCTTTTTGATTATTCATTCTATGCAGACAGCAACCTCCCCAAAGAATGCGTACTCTGTTTCCAGACAATGTTCTGTGCAACCGCAGCCACAATAGTCTCCGGAGCAATGGCCGAGCGCACCAAGTTTTCTGCATACATCATCATTTCAATTCTTGTTTCAGTCCTAATCTATCCTATCGAAGGACACTGGGCCTGGGGCGGCGGATGGCTGAGCGAACTCGGATTCCATGACTTTGCAGGTTCAGCAGTCGTACATGCATGCGGAGGAGCCATCGCACTTGCCGGAGCACTGATTCTCGGCCCCCGTATCGGCAAATACACCAAGTCAGGCAAGTCAGTGGCAATCCCCGGCCACAATCTTGCACTCGGTGCTCTCGGAGTCTTCATCCTTTGGTTCGGCTGGTTTGGATTCAACCCCGGCTCACAGCTCGGTGCAGAAGGCGTTGACAATGCAAGGGCCATTTCATCGGTATTCGCTACCACCAACATGGCTGCGGCAACAGGCGGTCTGACCACTTTGTTCTTCACATGGATTCTTTTCGGAAAACCTTCACTTTCACTGGTCTGCAACGGAATTCTTGCAGGTCTGGTCGGAATCACCGCAGGGTGCGATGTCGTTTCTGTCGGCGGTGCTGCAATCATTGGAGTAATCTGCGGCCTGGCAATGACAGGATCCGTCTATTTCCTGGACAATGTCTGCCATATTGATGACCCTGTCGGCGCTGTATCCGTACACGGAGTTTGCGGTATAATCGGAACTCTTGCAGTCGGACTGTTCGCTTTGGACGGCGGGCTCTTCTACGGTGGAGGAGCATCTCTGCTCGGAGTTCAGGCCCTTGGCATTGCAAGCATCATCGCATGGTCATTCGCAACGGGCTGGCTCATAATGTTCATCCTTGATAAAGTAAGAGGCATCCGCGTTGCCCCAAGAGTGGAAGAAGAAGGCCTCGATATCTATGAACACGGAGAGACTGCATACAACTAGTCCTTCACATAATGGAGACAATTAGCTTTTAAGGCTACAACTCGCTTTTAATGAAATAGAAACGTCTGAATTTAGATTATTTTCCATTCCTGAGGGACTCACACGTCCATCTTAATCCGGAACCATTACCTCCCCAAGCGGGAACGGCTGCCTGTAACTGTCCCTTTAATGATTGCCGTTCCCAAAGATGGAAAGGGTGAGATGGAACGTCAGTCCCGAAGGAATGTTGTAATTTCTGCAGGAAGTGACATAGTAAGTTCCTATGACTGGCGTGGAGTGAGAGTCACAGGTGCAGCATTCCAGCCTTCGGCAAGGATTCTCCTCACAGACTTGACTTCTCGTATAGTACAGCTATTTAGGGACTGCCCGGGAAAGCCGCACATTTTATAACAAATTGATTGTTAATATGTTAGAAATTTCGTTTCTTTGATATGTAAACAAAAATACCTCCAACAGGCCGTGGAAAGCTGAATTTGGAGGAATCGCAAAATAAATCTGCATGTCAAAGGTACGAAATTTAGCTGAAATAGCACCAAACATTGGATTCACGGAGTTCGATTTTTATGACCTCTATAGGTCAACGTTTGAAAAGAGTGAGTTGGGCAGGATAAAGAAGTTGCTTCCTCTTCGTGAGATGGCGGAGAACTTCGGCCTGGAGAGCAAAAGTATGAGGCCGTTGACGAACTACAAGTTGCTGGATGACATAATGCTGGACCCTGCCAAAAAAGCTGAAGATACAGCAACAGCAGGACTTGCTTGCAGATATGTGGAAGCCATACATGAAGGATCTTGAGACGATGTACACTGATGCGACCTGCTATGAGAGCGAGATGAGATATCCGACTGATCCGAAATTGCTGTGGGAGGGTATCGAGAAATCGTACAGGATAATGTGCGAGTTCAGTTCAAGGCTCAATCTGCACCGCCCGAGAACTAAGTTCCTTGATGTACAGAAAGCGAACCTGGGATACAGGAAGCAACGGAGGCGCTCAAAGAGCCAGACCAGAAAGATAACCCGCAGATTGCTGGATCTGCTCGGAAAGATACTGAAAGAAATCAGGAGGATGGAGAGGGGAATTGATGGGGATAGCAAATTACTGACAGACAGAGAGAAAGGAGACCTCGCCATCATCACCAAGATGTATCGGCAGCAGAAGAATCACTTCCAGAGCAAGGACTGCAGAGAGAGTATTCCGAACAGGATTGTGAGACGAGCGCAGTTGGCGGCTGCCTGAAACGAAAAGTATGCACATAAATGTGCTTTCGCAGGGGAATTATGCCCCTGCGACTGATGATAGACAAAAAATCCCGCCGGCGGTTTTATTTTCTATCGAGCTACCTATAAGGATTCATAGTTACTCCATTACAATTATATCAATCACCCTCTACTCGCAAGATACTCTGACAATGTAGAATATGAGTACTTCAACAATTGTCGAATCATCGGGATTTTGTCACGCAATTGCAGATTTACGGATATTATTAAGCCTATCTATTTGAGTATCACACACGAGCAACTAATCTGTAACAATTACATTATCATATTTCTTTGCCAATGCATCCAAAATCAGTTTATCCAGATCATCAATAGGGGCAACATCGTTCCCAGCTTCAGAGTTCATATTATAGTTCTCGCTCAGCGATCTCAAATAAACAACTCTAGCAGTTGCCCAAGTACGAACAAATTGATAATCAAAATGTATCTCTTTAACAATCCTCCACTGATCAAGAGGAAGAACACCAACATTAGTTTCCATTATCTTTTCAATACTTAAATACAGAACTAATCTCAGGATAATCCTTTGCAACACGTTTTCTTGTTATCACCCCGTCAGTCAGGAAAGTTACTCCGCCGTTGTTTCTGTTGAGAGAGATTGCAGTAGTCCTGGATGTAAGGTATAAGGCTTCCCTCATTTCTTCCAAGACCTTATCCGGGCAGAGAAATGGCAGCACAGCAAACATCTGTATTTTCTCTTTCATCTGATCTTCTGGTGCTGAGGTCAAAACCAGCACCTCATACCCCTGTTTCTTCAGCATCCTAAAATTGACCATATACCTGGTCCAGAAGAGCATATTGTCTTCGGGCAGATCGTATAGAGATATTATAGCCCATTCCCCCTTTGTTATATCAGGATTCAATTTATTATCTGCACCTAACATTGGAAGAGCAACACGAGTCTCTCTTTCCTCTTCGGAAAGATTCCAATATTCACTCTGACTGACTATCTCGGTTTCCTTTTTATAATCAGTGAAGTCGATTACAGGGATATAATACCACGAATAAACAGCAAAGCCAACCGTAAGTATCACTGAAGTTACAAAAGCAACATATTGCCATATCTTGGTATTAATGGCTTCCCATAATGGGAAATAAGCAAAACTAAGCATTCCCATCAGCACAATGTTCTTTATGAAAGTCTGCCAATGAGTCAGATGGATCGCCTCACCGAAGCATCCGCAATGCATCTGCGGATTCCATATTACAAGTGCAAGAGAAAGAAGAGTGAATGAGGACTGCATACCCAGCATAATCCATCGGGTAATCCTTGGACAAGCACAAAACACAGCCGCAAATC
>JBJFDE010000383.1:0-4351 GCA_051889855.1 Candidatus Cryptobacteroides sp.
AAGAGGGCGGTCGAAGCACAAACTATTCTATTATAGTCCATTAGATTGGGTCACTTCAATGCGATACAAAACACCCCGGCCATCTCGGTCGGGCTAATTCTTCCGGTTAATCAGGCTAACGACGACCTTGACCATCGTGTCCATCTCGTCCGTGTGGCTCTCCGCAATCATCAGCGTCAGCGCCACAAGGGAAGCGTCGGATATGCGCTTTGTTCCGTCAGTTCGGTACAGGATGCCGTTGTTTTGCATAAACCAGAGGAAGAGGGTGGCTGCGATTCGTTTGTTCCCGTCCACGAAGGAGTGGTTCTTGATGACCAGGTATAACAGCATCGCGGCTTTTTCCTCAATGCTGGGGTAGAGGTCGCGGCCATCCCAGGTCTGATATATCTGGCCGATGCTGCTGTGGAACGATGCGTCTTTCTCGACTCCGAACAGTTCGCTTGCTCCGAATTTCTCCTTCAGGCTCTTGATGGCTTCGATAGCATTTTCGTAGGTGGCGTGGAAGCGCTCCGGAGCCGTCGTGTCAGCTATTTTGAGACTCTGGTAGTCGTAAGCATCCAGCGTATCAAGGGCGTAGGTGTAGTCTCGAATTACGTCGAACAGGTCAGTCGCCTGGTCGGAAGTGAGGAGCAGCTCTTTGCTGAATACGTTCTCCAGCAGGCCAACTGCTTTCTTTAGGTCTTCGTATTTCTGCTCGGAAACGGCGTTATGGTTAACCACGTAGCCACGGCGCATATACTCCTTGATGATAGAAGTTGACCAGATCCTGAATTTTGTTGCGCGAAGCGAGTTGATTCTATAACCGACAGAAATGATTGCATCTAGGTTATAATAAAGAATTTTGTCCTCGGATAGGCCTCTGGCGCCACTCTGTGCGGTAGTCAAAATTTCTTTGACGACCGTGGAACGCTCCAATTCTCCGCTCGCAAATATCTTTCCCATGTGGTAGGAAACGTTCTGTTTGGTGCAGTCGAAAAGTGCGGCTATTGCTTTCTGGCTGGCCCATATCGTTTCGTTCACGGGGTCAACCAGCGCTTCCATCTTCACCAGGCCGTCCTCGGACTTGTAGATGACTATGTCGTTTCTCTCTTCCATAGCGTACTCAGTTCTTGCAATGACAAAGTTAGCAAAAGTTTTCGAACCGATGAAGCGACAAGAGTGAAGCCTTGTATGCCGGAACGTATGTCGAGGATTGTTCCAGGCAGGTTCCTCCCTTGTCCGTTTGTTTCGGTGGATTCTCTGGGTCGGCAAAGGGTGTTACGGCTCGCCAGGTAGGCGGCCGTGCGTCGATGTCAAAGATAACGAAGTCCTGGAAGACTCTGACCGAAGCCCAGATGCTCGGGTGGGGCCACCTCGCTGAACACACCTCCGGACAGTCGGTGTTCGGGCAGGCAGCCAAGATCAAGCTCGTGGACACTCCTTCCACCACCGCAGTGGACATCAAGTCCGACTACGAGGCCAAGAACGAAGTCCAGGAGGATTGCCGGGGCGCTTTGTTTCGCTGACGATGCCCGGAGGTTCTGGCAATTTTTTAGGTTTATTAACCAAATTGTTAGAAAAACACTTGTAGGCACAAAACACGGAATTCAATGGGAAAGCATAAAGACAGCAAACGGGAAGACGTCCTTAATGCAGCCGAGGAGGTGTTCCTGAAGAAGAGACTCGAAGGCGCTAGAACGGCAGATATTGCGCAGAAGGCAGGCGTGACCCACGCCGTACTGCATTACTGGTTCAACACGAAAGAAGACCTTTTCAATGTTGTTCTCCAACGAAAGATGGAAGACTTCAGGGAGTCTGTCGTCGTTGCTTTCTCCAAAACGGAAGGGTCGATTGTGGAGAGAATCGAAAATGCAGTCGGAGTTCATTTCGACTTCATCCGCAGCCATCCGGAACTGCCGCGCTTCATCGTGAACGAAGTATGCTGCAATCCCGACAATATAGAATCGGTAAAGGAAATGATGAAGACAGGTATCGGCAACAAATTCTCAGACCCGGACATCCCCAATGCCACGACAATCGTGGCTGACATCATCTCGCTCAACCTTTCTGCCTTTCTCATAGCCCCTGTGCTTGCCAAGCTCGGTTTCTGCACGGAAGACGAATACCTCGACCGTTGAAGGCAGGAAAACATCGACACGATACTTTTGAAACTCAAAAATTCATCCATATGAAAAAGTTCGGACTCTTTCTGCTGAAGAACAACATTCACATCATGACGCTCATCTTTCTCGGCTTTGCCGTGATGGAAGCGGGAGTCCAGAATGTCTTCGGCAACAAGCTCACCGACATACCGAAACTCGCCAAGGCAATGCTCAAAAAGCGTTTCGGGGAAAAGCCGTGGAATTTCTTTTTCAGGTTGACATAGTCAGACTTATCCTTGCCTTCCTTTTTGTTGTCAAGGTCGATTATGCAGTATAATGATTGTAACCCTTTTCAATGGCACTTTTGATAATCAGTTCAAGCTCCGCTATACTTGTTTGTTTCGGGTATTGCGGAGAAATATTCTGCATCGACCTGAATTCGTCTTTCAATGAATTCAGAAAGAAGTATTCAGTAGGGCCTTCGCCAATGATGATAAATGTTTCTTTCATCGTATTCCTCTGTTAGTCGTTAAGAATGAACGGTGAACCCAGAGAAGGCTTTGCCCCGAGTCTGCCGATCTTGTAGGCGTTGTACAGGGACAGGTTCTTGTGCAGGCCGTATTTGTCAGCTCTCCTGCAAGATGAAGTGGCAGTATCTATATCCTTCTCTACAAAGTAGATAAGGTCTCTATTTTCGTTTATCATATCCTCGGCCAGCAGTGATGTAAGGTGCGAGGCGATGATTAACTGGGATTTGTCCGAGTTGTACAAGAAAGCATTCAGGTAGAACAGGAAAAGGTCGTAGTGCAAGTCGTTCTCCGGCTCGTCAAAGAGATGGATGTTGTTTCCGTTAACCAAGTCATACAGGATTCGCGTCTTCTCGAGGAATGCAATGGTACCGCTGGACTGGTTGACGGTTTTCAGGTCGAAACTGTTCTGCCCGGCCTTGCTGGTGAAGAGGATGTCTTTTGTCTTCCCGGCGCTCTGGAGCATAATTGAGTCCTCGTAGTGGAAATCTACAATATTGAAGTCCGCTTTCTTGATCATCTGCAGGAAGAACTGCTTCATCTTCGGATCTTCCTCCACCTTGCGCATCATATCTGCGAATGTCTCGTTCGGATCGTGATATTCGTTGATTCCGTGCATGGTTCCGGTAATCCATGCAAAGAGTTCCGAAACTGCCTTCACGTCATCATCAAATGCAACTTTGGCATATGTTGACAGCACTGTGTGGTTGTTCAGCGTATTGCTGACAAAGAGGTTCTCCGCCTTCTTCCTGATCTCGGCACTGGTTCCGAATGAGATGTTCGCCGCTGCTGAGTCGGAGACGAATTCCCGGCTGTAGAATAGAGCCTTGTATCCTTTGGGGTAGAAGTTCAATGTCTCGCTGAGAATGTAATCCTCGTTATATGAAATCTCGTAGTCGTATCTTACAGCGTTGGCATAGAAAGAAAGTCCCATTCTGGTCGGCTCACCTTTGGCCAGTGCGAAAGGGTGATAGCATACAATCTTCTTGTCCCTGGTCGATTTCGGTGTGGTCAGGAGTCTGAAAACAGTCTGGAGGGCATAAAGAATGTTGGATTTTCCGGATGCGTTGGCACTGTAGAGGATTGCTATCTTATTGAGTCTGATCTTGTCATCGACCATAACGGAAGCAAAGGAATCTGAATTATTTTTTGCTTCAAAGTTCAATGTCTGCCTGTCTTTGATAGAATAGAAGTTTTCTACCCAAAATTCTCTAATCATTGTCGGAATATGATGAAATTTAGCCTTATTTCGTAAGTTTTGTACAAAAATAGGAATAATTTTTGTGAATGCAATAAAAATTGATGACAATAATAGCTCCCGGCTGTTCCCGCAGGGAGCGTCTTGCCTACTTGAATAGTCTCCTGATTTTTGACCAAATCCTCTTTATCCTCGACGGCTGGAAATGCAGATTGTTAACTGCCAATTATGGAGATATGTCTCAGTTCCACAATCGTCTTCACCGCCAGGGTATGCAAAATGCCAGAATCGTTCATTGCCCTTCCTGGGAATATATTTTCAAGACCCTTCTTTTTGCATATCTGTTCAATCTGGCCGGATTTATAATGTTTCCAAAATTCTACATAATTATGGATTCAAATAATTGGTGAATTGTTTCAATCTGAATAATCTTCTGTGCCGTTTTATAAATAACGAAGCCCAGCACTAAATGCCAGGCTTCTATATCGTAGATGAATGCTAGACGTCTTTTGGAGCCATTTCCGAAACATTCATCGGAACTGCCT
>JBJFDE010000384.1:0-4335 GCA_051889855.1 Candidatus Cryptobacteroides sp.
ATCTCCAAGTTATTAAGATCCCTCCATGCGCTTCGCTTAGTCGGGATGACATTTTAAGGACTTTTAGTAAGTCCATTTGTTAATATCACAAATTATAACCAACTTAGATATCATAATGCAGGTAATGGAATTGTTATTATAGATTATCAGGTTGTTATGATTCGTGTGTTGCTGGCAAAAATCATGAATGTCCGTTCTGGGATGGTGCCGTTGAAATTTCGTCTTCAGGTGAATGGTGATGTGGATGTGGTGGTGGATACCGGGAAAGTGGTTGAGGCTGGTGAGCTGATGTCTTTCCGTCGGGATGGGTGTGTCAGGAAGGGTTGTGCGAATGTGAATGAATCGCTGAAATTGGAGATTGAAAGGTATATGTCCATGATCAGCGAGGCTTTCCTTGCCATGGTTCGTGAGGGGGTGTCTGTGGATGAGGAATCTTTGAGAGAGGCAGTCAGGCAGAGGATGGGCATGGATGGTTCTTTGGATGGGGGTTGTCAAACTTTGGTCGGACGTTTTCGCAAGTATCTGGAAGAGGAATTGGAATCCGGAGGAATCAGCCAGCGAAGGTACAGGGATGGCTGCATCCTTTCGAGGAAGTTGGAACGGTATCTTGTGATCAGGGAACGGCCGGGCCTTCAGCCGGAGCAGTTCACGCCGGAGATGGTTGTGGATTTTGAGAAGTTTTGTGTGGATGAATATCTGTATGCCGCAAATCCCAGATATTCAGCGTTGTACCCACGGGATTATGATGGAAGTCGCAGGTGGCCGAAGAGGAAGCTGAAGGAGGAGCCGCTTCGGAAAGTGCTTGACCATTTCCAGTCTTTCTGGAATGATCTGGTATTGTTCGGAGAGATTGAGAAATCGCCATACGACGGTTATATGCCTTGGATGGAGCAGAAGAAGCACGGGCGTTATTCCGAGATGTTGAATGAGACCGTCTCTCTGACTATGGATGAGTTCCGGAGACTCATAACCACGCCGGTGCCGGAGCGTATGGCGGGAGTGAGAAATGCATTCATCCTGCAGATTTGCCTTGGGTGCCGGGGTGAAGATTTCAAGAATCTGAGTCTGGGGAATGTGGCGGTGTCAAAGTCAGGAATTCCTTATATACATTACTGTCATTCAAAAGGCTTGACGAAGGACGGAAATGAAGATACCGTTGTTATTCCATTGGTCAGAATAGCATTTGATATCGTGATGCGGACAAGGTTTGATTTCTATTTCGGAACACAGAATGCAGCTTACAACAATCAGATCAGGAATCTGATGAAGTTTTGCGGACTGACGCGTGAAATATGCCTGTATAATAACAGGAGCGGAGAATCTGAGATGGTAAAACTGTGTGACGTGATGTCCCAGGGATATGCACACAGGATTCACAAGGATCTGGTGAAAGATTATTACTCAGTCAGGGGTGAAAACGTGGGTGCCAGGGCATCGGAAAATCAAAGAAGTCATCCCCTTGAAGAAAGGTGGAAGGTACTGAACTGGGCGATGGCCCAGAAACCATATAGAGTTGATGACAACCTCAATATCATCGAAGGTACTCCTTTCATGGCCATGGATCCGCTCGTTTACAAGGAACAACCGGAAAAATTGCCCGGCGGCAGAACGAATCCATACGTAATTTCAGAGATTATTCCGTGTAAACAGGATATGGCGGATGGACAGAGCCGGGTGTCTTTGAGGTACGCAACGAATATGAAAACAGCCAGGACTGTCTTTGCCTGCGAGCCCTTCCTGAGCTTTATGACGACCGTGAAGGAGGACCACCGGCAGTGGATTCAGTATGGCATCCTGCTGCTCCGGATTCTCGGAGATTTCAGGGTAACGTTTGTAAAAGATTGCAAGGAAACAGTTTATGCATTGTGGGCCGCACCGAGAGGATATTCCTACACTGTTTATTTTTATGTCAATGCCGACAAAATCATACTTCTGGATGCCAGCCTTACGGAAAAACATCGCCGGATGAAATCCGATGGCAACAACAAAACGGATGCTGTGAGGGCCCTTAGGTGGAAAAGTGTGATAGGCGAACTCGAAGCGAAGAATTATGATGCCATTCTGAACGAAAATTATGGTTCCCCGGGGACACCAAAGCGCGAAATCAACGAGATGAGAGCATGCAGCCGCTATGCAAGCCAGTCCTTGCGCAAAGCAAGACTTGATGCGGGCATGTCCCAGGAAGACATATTTTCAACCTGGGGATTCAAAGATGACTGCGGCAACATGGCCCATGCCGAAAACGGCACCAGAGTGCTTCCGTTCAAGTATCTGGACAAACTCCTCTCCGTGCTTGGGTACAAGGTAGTCATAGTACGTCCAGGCCTCGAAAATTGGAACGCAATCTCCCGCACGACAACCCTTGACAAAATGTTCAAAGAAATCGGGGAACCTATGAAGAGGTAGGCTGACATTTTCCCTATATCAGGAAACCGTTGTCCTTCATGATGTCAACAAACAGCTTCATGTCATCCTTCTTTATGAGAAAGCGCTGTCCCTCAACAAGAAGTATCATCTTGCGCAACTGAGGATTGGAAGTCAGAAGCCTGACAAGCTCGGGATTGTCGCCATTGATTTTCAAGATGTTATATTCCGCCTTCTCCTGCGTCAGCGGGTTGCAGTGGTTTTTGAGGTCATTGAAGAAATTCTTCCACACTGCCGGCAAATCGCTGCATATATAATCTTTGAAAAAAGAAATCTTATCCTTGACATCGGAAAGAGTATTGCATTTCTTTAGGAAACTGCCGCTGTCAATTCTGTAACGACCGCTTCCGATCGGAGTGGCGATTTCTGCAAGAAGGCTCTCATACGGGTTGTTTTCAGACGTCGAGAATACAATCAGATGGTCGGGGTCCAGGCGGAACCAGTCCTGGCTCACAGTTGATTGGGCAACGTATTTATCAGACAATCCAATGGCATATTTACCGAGTTCGGTCAGCCGTATCTGTTGTATCCTCTCCACCGGACTCATGAAACCGATATCAGAAGAATCAATGGCTATTTCCACCATACCGAGGCCGTACATCGCTGCCGCCAGGGACCTGATATATTCCAAATCTATTTCATCCCATTGATTATCCGGATATATCAATTCCCCGCTGATATCGTTTCTCAGACTCATGTCACTCAGATGTTTTATCGTGCACCCAAAGAAAACATTGTCCGGAGCTGTATAGATATAATCCAGCAACCCCTCCAGGGACATCCATTTGTCCGGAGCTGATGACAAGCAATCTTTTATGAAATATCCCCAAAAACAACTGCCTGAATCTTGAAGATACTTCGCCCTGAAGCCTTTGATATGCGGCAAAAGCGCAGGAAACATTATGGAGGGATTATTCATTGTCACAAATGAGAATGCATCCTTTACATAGTTTTCCACATTTCCCGTCTTCCTCTTATACAATACCTGAAGCAAGGAAGGAATGAAATACTGACCGAGATTGATCTTATGTGCCTTACGGATGTCTTCCGGAATGATTTCCTTGATGGAAAGGCATTTCATAACCTTTGCGGCAGCCGCCGTACCCATTTTCATGCCGGTACAATTGATGGTCCCTTGCCGGAACATTCCCGTTATCACAGGGAATGAACTTATGAACTCCTTCTCCGCACAATATATTGCCAGTCCTTGCTGGGGGGCGTCGGAAAACATTGCCTGCAGGCTCACGGCAGGCATAAGGACCTGACTGTATATATTCCTGAGAAAACCAGGCAAATACAGATAATTCTCCGTATATTGAGTTCTTGATTTCGACCTGACGACCCAGACTAACTCCATATACTTGGCTCTCTTCGGATCCGAATAATAGTAATAACGATTCTTATCTTCATCCAAAAGAGCCTTGGAAGCTTTAAAAATGCTCAATGCATCTTTTCCTGCATAGCCGAAGGAAAGAATTGCCAGAATGGCTTGTGATACATATTGGGGCAACTGCTCCAGAACGTATGCAAGATTAGATTTGTGGGAATGTACAAGAGCCAGCAATTTCGCACAGTCATCTTTGCGGTAGGCAGATGGCTTCTTATCCGTCGGGAAGAATTCCCTCATAGGGACCGAACGTCCGTTACGGACTATGGTGACATTTTCCAGATATGGGAAAATATTGATAATGTATGCCTTGAGATAATCCGAGGTATAATTATTATTGAAACAATTACGAAGCCTGTCTATCTCATCCTGATTGTCTGCGTAAAAGCTTTTTGCTTTTGCCGGCTGCTTGTCAAATAATCCCATATCTATCCGAATATAAAGTCTATGTCATCCTCCGTAAGAATCTTTGATGTGGAACTGTCGGAGGAAATAAGGGCTTCCACCAAAGATGTTTTCTGCTG
>JBJFDE010000385.1:0-4335 GCA_051889855.1 Candidatus Cryptobacteroides sp.
GTGCTTGACAGGATTGATGCTGCGGAATTTGATGAAACTCTGAAGAATCAATATAAGGCAGAAGCGATGTTTATCCGTGCCTCTACATATTTCAATATGTACAGAATATGGGGAGGAGTACCTGTAACAAGAAAGGTGGTTACAGTCGCAGAGGCCCTTCAGATAGGCAGAGCTTCAAAAGAACAGATGTATGAATTCATCGTCGGAGATCTTGAGACAATAGTAAACGAAAGCATGCTTCCAGTTTCATATCCGGCAGCCAATTCCGGAAGAGTGACTCTTGGTGCAGCCAAGGCGCTTCTTGCAAAGGCATATCTGACATTTGGTCACTCATCAAAGGCAGTGGATGTCTTGTCCGGCATGATTGGCTCGTATGAACTGCTTGACAATGTGGCTGATGTGTTTGATGTCAATAACAAGGATAATAAAGAAATAATCTTTGCAGTAAAATACAATAAGTCTGTTCAGGGAGAAGGCCATGGAGCATGGTATTCAATTGCCAACCTTAGTGACAATTCAGGACGAACAGAAATTCTTGATAACGTTTATGATTCAGCTGATAAGAGAAAGGAACTTCTGACATATAGAAAAGTTGATGGTGTCAATGTCTATCTTATGAACAAATTCTATGATCAGCGTGATGCTACGAACCTTACTTATGGAAATGACCAGATTATTCTCCGATATGCTGATGTACTTCTTATGTATGCAGAAGCATTGAATGATGTGTCATATTCTTCAGACCAGAATTCCGAGGCAATGAAAGCTCTCAATCAGGTCCACACTCGTTCAGGTCTTGCTCCTTTGGATATCGCGGATCTTCCAAACCAGGATGCATTCAAGAGAGCTATCTGTAAAGAGCGTCAGATGGAATTCCCTTATGAGGGACACAGATGGTTTGATGTTGTACGAATGGGTTTTGCGAAAGAATTTGCGACAGCTGAAGGACATGACATCCAGGACTATCAGTTCGTATTTCCGATTCCTAATTCGGAACTTGAGCGTATCAATAATACTGAATTGCTTTGGCAGAATCCTAATTATTAATAGAGGTTAGTTATGAGAAAATATATATATTCATTGGCGGCGGTTGCTCTCATATTTGCATCCTGCCAGAGTGAGACAAAACTTGTCCGCCCGTTCAATCTTTATGAGGTTGAATCACTTACGGCGGTTGCCGGTGATAATATGGCAGAATTGTCATGGACAGTTCAGGCTGGAAAGCCAGAACCTGATGAGTTTCTTGTCTTCTGGACTCCGGACCAGGCTGGAGTTGACTCAGGAGAAACCACGCTTGCCGGCAACCAGAAATCCTTGATAGTCGAAGATTTGCTCAACGACTGTGGCTATACATTCTCAATTCAAGCCAGATATGCAGATGGCCTATCAGGTAAGGTGACCACCAAATGTACACCTAAGACCTCACGTTTCTCCGTTACGGATTTCATAGCTAATGCTGGTTCCGGTCGTGTTCTTCTCAAATGGTCAAAGCCACTTTCTGACAGACTTGAAAGTTATACCATTACCTGGATGCCAGGTAATGGCCAGATTAAACTTACAGACCTTGAGAAAGAGCAGTATATGGTTGAAAACTTGATAAATGACACTGAATATACCTTCACTATTGTCTGCAACTATCCAAACGGAGACAGTGATAGTGAAATTGCTTCGGCGGTGCCTGGTGTTGTCAGCCCTGTTCTGGCAAGCATACCGAAGGCCATCAAAAACCAAAATGTGAAATTTGAGTATAATCCTATGTATTTCATGGCAGGGGAGGCTGCTTCGGCAACATGGGACTTCGGCAATGGTGATATAGCTGAAGGACTTGCAGTTTCTCATAGTTTTGCTCAGGAAGGAACCCACACTGTCAAGATATCTCTTACCTATTCAGACAACACAACGGAATCTGCCGAATATGAATATGATGTAATAGGTTATTCATGGAGCAAAGTAGCTCTTACAATGGGAGGATACACCGGATTTGTCAAGGCTTCAAGCCCGGCATTCTCACCTGACGGCGCTTCAGTCTATATTTCAACTTCCAATGGTCAGGGAGACGTATTTGCCATTGACACCTGGACGGGTCAGATAAAATGGACATTCCCTATTGCAAAGGCAACTTATGGCGGAGGTCCCGCCGTAGGTCCGGACGGTTCCATTTATGTCGGTGCACAGAATGCCAAACTTTATGGAATCAAGGAAGATGGTCAAATGAAATGGGAATTCGATGCATGCGGAAATGTTGAAGCATTCCCGGCAATTACATCGGATAACAATCTTTACATTGCCGCTAATGGAACTGTTGCAACACTGTATTCAATCAATACCAATACAGGAGCAGCCAAATGGAGCAAGGAACTGGCCGGGGGTACGGCAAGTGCCGTTGCTGTTGATGCCGATGGGAATGTTTATGTCGGTTCTAATGGCGGTGTATGGTCATTTACTCAGGATGGAACACAGAGATGGGCCGTTACAGATTTGAAAGTTACTGAAAGAGGTTCATTTGCAATCAATGGAGATGTCCTTTATGCAGCATTGAAAGGTACTGATGGTGTCGCAGCAATCAACATGGCAGATGGTACTGTGAAATGGAAAAGTGGCAAAGGAAGCAATGATTCCTATTTCCCGATAGTCGGTCCTGATGGAACAATATATTACACGAGCAAAGGTGGCAAGAGGGTATATGCCATAAATCCTGATGGAAGTCCTAAATGGGAAACCCAGGAAACTGCTGCCCTGATTTATGCTGGACTTGTTCTAACCAAAGATGGTAAGCTCTATATAGGCACTCAGGCTGCCATTGATGGCTCACGTCAGCTTCTTACCATTGATGCCAATAGTGGCGCTGTGACTATGGAGCCTTCTGACCAGATTATGTCTTCATTCTCTTTTGGACCTGATTGCAGAGTTTATTACGGAACTGTTGCCGGTAATCTCTGTACTATAGAGACTGCGGGGCCTGCAGACTCCTGGTCAATGAGAGGTGGAAATAGTCAGGGAACCAACTCACTCAGATAATGAATATCAAATGTTTCATAGGTGCATTGCTTTCCTTATGCTTGTTTCATGCATGCGGAAAGCATGTGCCTAAAACTTCAGGAGAAAGCCCTGTTGTCATTACGGACGGTATCAGACAGTTGGAGAGACTTTGGTCTGAGACAAGCCCATTCAACATTGACGACACTCGTAAATTGATTTTCAACAATATCCAGAGCTGGGCAGATGGTTGTACAAGTAAGGCCTTCGGCTACCTGATGACATCAGATGCGGACAAATATGCTCTCACTGTCAAATATGATAACATATTGTCCTGCTACGATCGTGCCTTTGAGAGGGTAATTGAAGGATTGAAGAATGAAAGGCCAAAGAATGGAGAAATATACATCTGGATGGTGTACAATATGGGATATATAGTCAAAACCCCTTCAGTTGCTTTTGCTATTGACATTTACCATTATCGTGCAGAAGAACTTGAACCATATTTGGATTTCGTTTGTTCGACTCATATACACCAGGACCATAAGTCGGAGCCATTGTTTCATGCCATGTATTATGCAGGCAAACCAGTGCTTACGAATTTCTATTCTCCGCAGGCTAACTATAAATATTGTTCTTCAGAAGCCATGGATTATGAAATCGGAGGATGTAAGATTCATACCTTCATTACGAGGCATAACAATGGAACTACAAATGTGCCTGTGACGGTATTTCAGATTGATTGCGGTGATGATACGGATAATTGCTTACTCTTGCATTCCGGTGATTCGAATTTCATTTTGTCTGAATATTCAGTAACTCTGCCTGTTGATATTTATATTCCAAGATATGCTCAATCACCTCTTGAAGAGAATAATGTAATAGGAAAAGCATTTGAACCGGACTATGTGCTTTTGTCTCATATTCTCGAACTGAGCCATAAAGATGAGTCCTCTTCAAGGTGGTCTTTGTCGGCAGCATTGAACCGGGCCTCTTCTCTGGATTGCAAAAACTCTATAGTGCCTTTCTGGGGCGAAGGGTTTATTTGGAAAAACAACGAATTAAGAATATTGAAATGAAAAAATTATTTATATTGGCAGCCGTCTTCATTACTGTTCTGGGTGGCTGTACTTCCGCTTCACAACAGGATTGCGACCGTGCTGAAGCATTGAGGAACAGGATATTGGAAGGAAAAACAGATAAGGTTCTTGTCGTGGCGCATCGCGGTGACTGGCGTTTTGCCCCAGAGAATTCCATTGCTGCCATAGAGCATTCCATTGCTGTTGGGGTTGATATTGTGGAACTTGACCTTCAGATGACAAAGGACAGTGTTTTGATTGTAATGCATGACGGCACCTT
>JBJFDE010000386.1:0-4296 GCA_051889855.1 Candidatus Cryptobacteroides sp.
ATTATTATTGCCGCAGTCGTGGCTGTTTTATGCCTTCCGGCCGTTGATGTACATGCGCAGGAAATTGAGATTCCTGAGGGATATGAACTCGTTGATTCTCTGGTATATAGGATTAATTCTGCGGTGGACAGCTCCCTGGTTGGCGTTAATGTCTTCGACATCATGCCATCACGTCTTCGAGGTGATGAAGGTAATGTGACTGTGAACCAGTCTGCTGCAGTAGTTTCTTCGATGAGAAACTACATTTCTTCCAATTCCACAAGGGAAATGACTGGCTATAGGGTGAGAATATTCTTTGGCAATCACCGTACGGCCAGGATTGATTCCGAGGCGGTTTTGGAAAAATTCTCCCAATTATATCACGATACTCCGGCATACAGGACCTATGTCAATCCATATTTCAAGGTAACTGTTGGAGATTTTCGGACAAAGTCTGAAGCGATGGCTCTTCTGGAACGGATCAAAGGCGATTTCCCAAGTGCTTTCGTGCTCAAGGAAACCATCAGTTTCCCTGTGGTTGACAAGGACAATGCCTATGTCGTGGATACTGTAAAAGTTCTCAGACCTAAGGTCTCGTCGTTGTAACTAAAACTTGCACACATTATGTTGAAACAAGGATTGGAACTGAAGCAGACGCAAAAATTGTCCCCGCTTCAGATACAGACCATCAAACTGATTGAACTTCCTATCCAGGAACTGGAACAGAGAATAAGGAAAGAGTTGGAAGAAAATCCTGTACTGGATGAGGATGCTCCGAAGGAGTCCGAAGAAGAACAGGCACCAAGAGAGGTCTCCTTGTCGGACTACAAGGAAGATGATTCCATACCCGGCTACAGGTTGCGTTCAGACAATTACAACAATAAGGACGAACGTCCCCAGTACAGCACTTTTTCTGTAAAGGAGAGCTTTACACAGAGCCTCCAGGAACAGCTTGGATACAGGAATCTCACTGAACATCAATATTCCATAGCATCATTCATCATCGGAAGCCTTGATGATGACGGCTACCTCAGAAGAAGCATTGAAAGCATCGTGGATGATCTTTCATTCAGAGCAAATATAGAGACAAATGAGGAAGAGGTACTCCAGATGCTCAAACTTGTACAGGAATTCGATCCGCCCGGAGTGGGGGCACGCGACCTCAGGGAATGCCTTCTTATACAGATAAGGCTGTGCAAACGCACACCCGATGTTGAAAATGCCGAAAAGATTCTTGAAAATCATTTCACTGAATTCACCAACAAGCATTTCCAGAAGATAATGTCCAGAATGGGCATCGACGAGAAACAGCTCAAGAGTGCCATGGCAAAGATTCTGAAATTGAACCCTTCTCCGGGAGGACAGATTGATGATTCCTACAATGACCAGGCTCAGCAGATTGTGCCTGATTTCCTTCTGGACTATGTTGATGGCAAACTGATACTGACCATGCCACGGTTTTCTGTTCCGGAGTTGCGCGTGAACAGGAAATATGCTGATATCCTCATGGAAGCTGCCAATTCTTCGGAAAGGGAAAAGAAGGAAGCTGCCACATTCGTGAAAAAGAAACTGGATTCAGCCAAATGGTTCGTCGAGGCTGTAAAGCAGAGACACAATACCCTGATGAGCACCATGCAGGCAATAGTGGATTACCAGCATGATTATTTCATCGACGGTGACGAGAGCCATCTTAAACCTATGGTCCTTAAGGATATAGCAGAAAAGACAGGCTTCGATATATCTACCATTTCCAGAGTGGTGAACAGTAAATATATCGAAACTCATTTCGGAATATACTCACTGAAATACTTTTTCTCAGAAGGTCTTGAAAACCAGGACGGAGAGGAAGTTTCAACAAGGGAATTGAAGAAAGCATTGCAGGAATGCGTTGACAATGAAGATAAACGCAAACCGATGACTGACGATGAATTGGTGGAAAAGATGACAGAAAAAGGCTACAAGGTAGCCCGCCGCACCATCGCCAAATATCGTGACCAGCTCGGTATTCCTAAAGCACGCCTTCGCAAAGAGCTCTGAAAAGTCTTGCTTTTCAGAGCTCTTTGGCTTTTTTCGGACTCAGTCGTTTTTGAGCCTTCCGGCTATTTCTTTTCTCCGTATGCCAGGTCTCCGGCATCACCCAAGCCAGGCACTATGTATGAATGGCTGGTGAGCTCCTCGTCAATCGCTGCCACCCAAAGAGTTACATTGTCTGTATGCAAATTCTTCTGAAGGTATTCCACCGCATATGCGCTTGAAATAGGACATACCAGATGAGTGTAAGCCGGTTCTCCATCCTCGCAGAGCTTCTTGTATGCAATCTCCAGCGAAGCTCCGGTCGCGAGCATCGTGTCAGCCAGAATCAAAGTCTTGCCTGTCAGGTCAGGTGTGCTTGAATATTCAATGTTGATGTGGAAATCCTCGCCCTTGTCATATTTCCGGTAGGCAGCGACAAATGCATTCTGGGCATCGTCAAAAAAGCTCAGGATTCCCTCGTGCAGAGGCAGGCCAGCCCTGAGGATTGTGGCAACAACTACCTTGTCATCATGTGTGTTTATATTCGCGATGCCAAGAGGGGTCATTACAGGCTTCTCAGAATAATTCAGAGTCTTGCTGATCTCATAGGCAAAAATCTGTCCCACTCTTTCAAGGTTTTTGCGGAAACGCATGCTGTCCTTCTGTACAACCTTGTCGCGCATCTGTGCGACGAATTTGTTGAGAATAGTGTTATTCTCTCCTAAATTGATGACTTTCATTTGGTGAATTCGTTTATTGATTCTGCAAATTTATCTTTATTTTTCGCCCTTGCAAAATTTTTTCTCATTAATGGTTTCATCTGCAAAACTGTACCAATTGTCGCTCGCAAGGATGACATGGTCCAGAAGCCTGACTCCGCATGACTCAAGTGTATTCTTTATCAACTCAGTAACATTCATATCAGCCGAACTCGGATAGGAACTGCCTGACGGATGGTTGTGGACGAGGATTACTCCGCTTGCATGTTTTTCAAGGCATCTTTTTGCTACGTCCATGTGGTCGATGCAAGTCGCATCCATGCTGCCTATACTGACCAGTTCCTTGGAAATCAGTTTGTTGCTCCTGTTGAGCATAAGCATCCAACATTCCTCTTTCTTCAGATTGCGCATCTGCGGAGACATCAGCTTATATACCGTATAGGATGAATTCAACTGTTCCTTCTTGTCGTATGCCTGCTCCTGAGCACATCTCCTGCCCAGTTCAAATGCTGCTGCAATTGTGGCAGCCTTGTCCTGACCGATGCCATGAGTGTTGGAAATGCCCGCCACACTCATTGATGCTATCTCTCCCAATTTCTCCGATGCATTCTTGAGCAGTTCCCTTGCCACATCTACTGCATTCATCCTGCTGGTCCCGGTTCTGATCAGCACGGCCAGCAGTTCCGCATTGCTTAATGACGATACTCCTTTATTTATAATCTTTTCCCTCGGCCTTTCATCCATACATAAATCTTTCATTTTCATAACTGTTCCATTTTCTTCTCCGTTCGGTTTTCATTATATTTTCGGTTCCCATTATATCTTTGGTTCCCATTATATCTACGGTGCTCATTATATCAAAATTGCCAGCCCTCGTAATTTTTCGCCTTGCAATATTAAATGAAATGACTGGCATATCATCCTCTTTTCAGATTCCGAATGTCAACTATTTCTGTTTTAATAAATTTTTGCAACTTTTAATCTGTTTTCCTGACCTGACTTTGGGAGGCAAATTGATGGAATTCCATCCAAAGAAGAGCGATAAGATGTTGAAATTTTAAATATTTTAAGAAATCCTATTGCAAAGTCAAAAATAATTTATACCTTTGCAATCCACTTGAAATACATGGTGCCCATAGTTCAGTTGGTTAGAGCGTCAGATTGTGGTTCTGAATGTCGTCGGTTCGAATCCGACTGGGCACCCTCCCAAACTCCTTGAAAGATTTCCTTTCAAGGAGTTTCTGTATTCCCCCCCCCGTCACGACCGCCTCATCTATGTCATCGCCGTCACCCCCATCTCATCCCGTCACCTCCGTCATCCCTGGCTCGACCGGGGATCCCATATTGTTATTGAATAAAAAAGCGTATATTTGTGTTTTGCATTTATAACCATAAGCCTTGAAACGACTTACATTCATACTTTTATTCTTTGTAACTTCCCTGATGTGCTATGCACAGGAGGGAGATAAACGTTATGGGAAGGGAGGATTTCCGTTCATAGTTGTTACACCTGACTCTGTATCCCATGCACCTGTTTTCTCTGATACTGATTTCAACAATCTGTCAACCAGCATAGTATTCAAAG
>JBJFDE010000387.1:0-15896 GCA_051889855.1 Candidatus Cryptobacteroides sp.
TCTGATGCTTCACGCAGTTTGCCGCTATTGCCCGTTGCAAAAACTAAATTAATCATAAAAACTGCACTTTATTACTACTAAAAACCGCTGCAAAGGTATAAATTTTTCATATTTTTGCACGAAATATGCTAAAATTTGCGTCTGCAGACGTAATTGGTAACTGCAAAAATAAATCCAAAATCATGAAACATAAGACATTTCTTATCATAAGCGCATTCTCGGCAATTCTTCTGACAAGCTCATTTTCAGCATCTTCCCAAAGCAAGACGTTCAAACTCGGCCAGTGGTCCGAGATACAGAGTGCAATAATCAAGGAACTGAACCGTTCCTATGTGGATTCCCTTCCTGTGGACCGGATCATGCGTGCCGGAGTGGATGCCATGCTCGAAGAACTTGACCCATATACCATGTATATTCCTGAAGAGGAAAACGAAGACTTGCAGATGATGCTTTCCAAAACCTATGGAGGAATCGGTGCCATCATCTATAAGCGCGTTGAAGGGAATGTTGTGATCAACGAGCCATATTATGGTTCTCCGGCATATAAGAACGGACTTGTCTGCGGTGACGAGATTCTCGCCATTGACGGAGTGCCTACAGTAGGACTGCAGACGAAGGAAAGCAGTGACAGGATGAAGGGAAAACCAGGAACACAGGTCACTTTCAAAGTCAGGAAAGTGCATAGCGGAGATACTGTTGATGTCAAGATTACCCGCGAAAGAATCCACCTTCCGGATATCGAATATGCAGGAATGCTCAATGACACAACCGGTTATATCTTCCAGAGCGGATTTACTGACAATGTGTCAGGCGAACTGAAGGAAAGATTTCTCTCCCTCAAGCAGCAGGGTATGAAGAGGCTGGTCCTCGACCTTCGCGGCAATGGTGGCGGACTTATGAGCGAGGCCATAGAGATTGTGTCGCTTTTCGTGCCGAAAGGTTCGCTGGTGGTGACGGCGAAAGGAAATACCGAGGAATCATTCAAAGAATACAGGACAACAAAGGAACCTGTTGATACACAGATTCCTATAATAGTGATGATTGACTCCGGAAGTGCATCATCTTCTGAAATCGTGACAGGTGCCCTTCAGGATTTGGACAGGGCTGTCGTGATGGGCAAGAGAAGCTTCGGCAAAGGACTTGTCCAGTCCATCAGGCCACTTCCTTACAACGGTCAGATGAAAGTGACTACGGCGAAATACTATACACCAAGCGGCAGATGCGTCCAGGCCATTGACTATGCCCACAGGAACGAAGACGGCAGCGTCGGACATATTCCGGATTCCCTCACAAAGGAGTTCCGCACAGCTTCGGGACGTATTGTCAGAGACGGAGGCGGAATCAGCCCGGACTTTGAAATTGAATCACCATCATACAGTCGTCTGGTCTATTCACTTGTTCTGGGTGGAGTCCTCGACCAGTATGTCCTTGATTTTGTTCGCAAGCATGAAAGCATTGCCGAGGTGGATGACTACCGTTTCAGCGATGAGGATTTCGAAGATTTCATCAAATTTGCCAAGACCCGGGATTTTGACTACAGGAGCAGTGCAAGGACTCTTTTCGACCAGATGAAGAAAGAGCTTGAGAAAGATGGACTCGCAGAGTCGATGTCTGAGCAGCTTGATGCACTGCAGAAAGCTATGGAAATGGACAAGGAACGCTTCATCAGGCTGAAGAAAGATGAAATCATTCCGTTCATTGAAGAGGAAATCGTGACGAGATACTGGTATCAGGAAGCGGCCGTCAAAGTCCGCCTCCGTTATGATACCCAGCTCCGGAAAGCTCTCGAAACAGATATCTATTCCCAGAGGTAGATTTTGTCCGAACGCCTCAGGCGCTCATCTTCGATGGCGCGGCAGGCCTGCTGGCTGCAACCATCGCCACAAAGTCCCTCGCGCTCTTCACGTGCTCCGGGAACGACTTTGGACCAGTCAATCGGAATGGAACAGAGAGTGCCTTTGGCTGCCTCTTCCACAGGTTTGAGATCAATCCTGATTTCAGGAACCGTATATTCTACTACACCGGAGGTCGGGCCTATTATAAGTATCTTGTCCCCAACCTTCATTGAAGCAGATTCCACAAGCACCTCGGCCACACCGAGTCGGCCGAACCAGTTGGTCACCTTGCCGCAATAGACCTTGCGCTTGGTGGCCTTGCTTCCATAGACTTCGCTCCACTGGCCAAGGCGTGCACCCTGGTAATATCCGTCCCAGAAGCCGCGGTTGAACACTTCGGAAAGTTCCTCCTTCAATTCTGCGGCAAGTTCAGGTGTATAATTTCCCCGGCAGACCGCATCCGCTGCCCTGCGGTAGCATGAAGCCACTTTCTTGACATATTCTGCAGAACGGGCGCGTCCTTCAATCTTGAACACCGTAACGCCTGCATCTATGATTTTGTCCATGAATTCAATGGTGCACAGGTCTTTGGGAGACATGATATATTTGTTGTCAACCACAAGTTCGTTGCCGGTTTCAACATCCCTGACCTCGTAACCCCGGCGGCAGATCTGGTAGCAGGAGCCACGGTTGGCCGAAGCTCCGTATTCATGCAGGCTCAGGTAGCATTTGCCTGATATTGCCATGCACAGAGCGCCGTGGGCGAACATTTCTATCTGCACACGCCTTCCGGATGGGCCGCAGATATTCTCACTGTCAATGATCCCCTTGATTTCCTTGACCTGATTGAGGGTCAGTTCCCTTGCCAGAACAATCACGTCGGCAAATTGAGCATAGAAACGCAGTGACTCGGCATTGGAAATGCTCAGCTGAGTGGAAATATGCACTTCGAGGCCGATTTGGCGGGCATAGATTATGGCCGCCATGTCAGATGCAATGACTGCGGTCACGCCTGCTTTCCTGGCTGCCTGAAGAGTCTTGCGCATATCCTCCAGGTCTTCGTTGTAGAGGACAATATTGAGTGTAAGGTAAGTCTTTACTCCTGATTCGGAGCAGATTCTCACAATCTCCTCCAGATCTTCCATCTTGAAATTGTTGGCGGAATGTGACCTCATGTTCAGTTTTTCTACTCCGAAATATACGGAGTCGGCTCCGCCCTGGATAGCGGCCCTCAGACATTCGAAGTTGCCTGCGGGGGCCATTATCTCCAAATTGTTGGTTTGCATTTTTTCTTTTTTTTAGATTTCTCGACTTCGCTCGAAATGACAGTGCAGGTTATTTGGTGCGTCCGATAAGGCTGTTGGCGTAGTCCTGAAGCATGGCCTGATGCTCACTGCTGAGACCGAGCTGGGAAACATAACTGAGAGCCTGACCGTGAAGACGGACAATCTCCGCCTTGGCATCCTCGCCCACGCCGAGAGCCTCATAAATGCCTTTCACCCTTGCAATCTTGGCCTGGTTTTCAGGCTCTGTGCCGATTGGCATATTCATTGCCTCAAGCAAGTTCGCTCTCTTGCAACCGTCTGGTGCTGAATCCATTGCACTTTTTGACAGCGCGTGTGTAAGCAGCCAGCTCTTCTTGTTGTTGAGGATATCACCCCCGATGGCTTTTCCAAAAACCTTCGGATCTCCGAAAGTGTCGAGCCAGTCATCCGCAATCTGGAAAGCGAGTCCAAGGTCGTAGCCGTATTTGTACAACAGGTCGCATTCCTTCTCGCCGGCACCGGCAACAATGGCTCCCATCTTTGCGGCGCAGGCAATCAGCACAGCAGTCTTGAGCCCGATCATCATCATATAGTCCTCCATCGGCACCTGCTCCTTATCTTCGAAATCCATGTCATACTGCTGGCCTTCGCAGACCTGGGCGGCAGTGGTGGAGAAAAGATTCAGCACGGCAGGCAGGGATGCAACCGGAGCCTTTGCAATCAGCTTGTAACTTTCTATCGACATCACGTCTCCCGAAAGAATGGCAGTGTTCTCGTCCCATTTGCGATAAACAGTAGGCACTCCGCGTCTGACATCCGCCTTGTCCATGATGTCGTCATGGATGAGGGTGAAGCTGTGGAAAACCTCGAGAGCCGCAGCCGGAGCAAGAATCTCGTCAGACATCCGGTCTTTGAAAATGGAATAGGCCAGAAGGCAAAGACGCGGACGCACTCTTTTGCCTCCGATGGACATCATATATTTGAGCGGATCATAAAGCCCCTGGGGCTCTTCCTTGAAACATAATTCCCTGAAAATCTTTTCCAGAGCTTCTTCAATCTGTTTTTCTGTTATCATCGCAAAAGTATCTTGTAATCTGAATCCTGCAAAGTTAAGGATAAATATGAAAAAAGTGATATATTTGCATCTATGAACAAATACTGACAACATGAAGAATCTGCTTTTGCTCGGCAATATCGGAGCCGGAGAAATAATAATCGTAGCGCTCATAGTGCTTCTTCTTTTCGGAGGAAAGAAAATCCCTGAACTGATGCGCGGTCTGGGTAAAGGAGTGAAGAGCTTCAAAGACGGCATGTCTGAAATCGAGAAAGAAATAAACGATGAAGGAGAAAGCAAATCCTGAGATGTCATTTTGGGGACATCTCGAGGTCTTGAGATGGTCCATTATCAGGATAGCCGCAGTCGTCGTTGTGCTGATGGTGTGCTGTTTCATGGCGATGCCTTATATCTTTGATGCGTTCGTGCTTGGTCCGACGAGTTCGGATTTTTTCCTGTACAAATGGCTCGGCAAGTTGGGCGGTCTCCCTCTGATGCCGGATTTCTCGGCATCTGATTACAAGGTGGACATCATCAACATCAATGTTGCGACCCAGTTCATGACGCATATCACCACCTCATTCTGGTTTGCACTGGTGCTGGCCTTTCCCTATGCAATATATGAAATCTGGCGTTTTATCAGCCCTGCGCTGTATGAAAACGAAAAGGGCAGCCTGAGGGCTGCATTCCTTTTCGGTACCGTCATGTTTTTCATCGGCTGTGCCGTAGGATATTGCTTCATTTTCCCGTTCACATTCCGTTTCCTCACTGAATATCAGTTAAGTACTGAGATAACTAACCAGATCAGCCTGAATTCCTACATGGGAAGTTTCCTTATGATGACCTTCATCATGGGACTGGTGTTTGAAATGCCCTTGCTGGCCATGGTGCTTTCAAAAATGGGAATAATCAGCAGGGAGTTCCTGAAGAAATATCGCCGTCATGCTGTCGTGGTGCTTCTGGTGCTCGCCGCGGCAATCACTCCGACAGGCGATCCTTTCACCCTCATGCTTGTTTTTCTCCCTCTTTACCTGCTCTACGAACTTTCCATCCTTCTTGTCCGGCGGTAAGGATTCTTTCCTCCTGATGACATGATGTTCCATTGTTTTTTCTTCCGCTGCAAAAGTGTATCTTTGCGGCACGAAACACATAAGTATGACTGTAAAAGGAGAAGCGACGGTAGTCAAACATACAGGAAGCCATTATCTGCTTTCATGCCTTCCGCAATGGGACCTCTTCCCGGCGGTGCTCAGGGGGAAAATCCGCCTGAAAGGGAGTTCGTCCACCAATCCTGTGGCGGTGGGTGACAAAGTGTCATTCGAGGCGGAACTGCCCGACCGGAACATGCTGGACAGCATAACCCTCGAAAATCCGGCCGTGATAACGGCAGTCCATCCCCGCACCAACTACCTCATCCGCAAATCCACCAACCTCTCAAGGCAGAGCCACATCATCGCGGCCAACCTTGACATGGCCTTCATTATTGCCACCATCGACTTTCCGGAGATAAAACTTCCGTTCCTGGACAGGATTCTGGTCACATGTGAAGTGTATAACATCCCGGTAACCATAGTCCTGAACAAAGTTGACCTTTATCGCCAGACACATGCGGAAATGCTCGAAGCCTTCCATAATATTTATGAAGGAGCCGGCTACAACGTCATGGAAGTGTCGGCCCTCACAGGGGAAGGCGTCGGACAGCTCCGGGATGCGTGCAAAGGTCGCCTGAGCCTCTTCTCAGGAGTCTCCGGAGTGGGTAAATCCTCTCTGATCAAGGCACTTGACCCGAGTCTGGATCCAAGAGTAGGTGAGATTTCCGATGCCCACCTTCAAGGAAAGCACACCACTACATTCTACGAGATGTATGCCCTCGCTTCCGGAGGCTTCATCATCGACACCCCTGGCCTTCGCGGTTTCGGCCTGGTTGACCTGTCCAAAGAAGAGATTGCCCTCTATTTCCCGGAAATGCACAAAGTCTCGCAAGAGTGCCGGTTCAGCCCGTGCACCCATACGCACGAGCCCGGATGTGCAGTGAAAGCCGCTGTGGAAGAAGGACTTATAAGCTACGAAAGGTATTCTTCCTACCTTGGTATGCTCGATGACGAAGGAAAATACAGATAATGCAGGGCATCAACAAGGACATACTCAAGCTTGCAGTTCCCAGCATATTGGCAAATATCACCGTTCCGCTTGTCGGCATGGTGGACATAGCCGTAGCCGGCAACCTCGGGCCACATGCCGCAACCATGATAGGAGGCATCGCCATAGGCTCCATGCTTTTCGACCTGCTCTACTGGAACTTCGGTTTTCTCAGGGTAGGCACTGGAGGACTCACGGCCCAGGCCTTCGGAAAAGGCGACTTGAAAGAATCAGCCAGCATACTCACCCGTGCCACGGGAATTGCCCTTGCCTGTGCCCTGTGCCTGATTGCCATCCAATGGATATTCGTAAAGGCTGCCTTCCTGGTCGTGGATGCCACCCCTGAAGTCAGGGAACTGGCCACCAGGTATTTCTTCATCCGCATCTGGGCAGCACCAGCAACCCTGAGTCTGATGGCTTTCAAAGGATGGTTCATCGGAATGCAGGACAGTGTAAGCGCAATGATAATTGACCTGACAGTCAATGGAATGAATATAGTCTCAAGCATTCTGCTCTCGGTGGGAATACCTTCTCTGGGCCTGTCCGGAATGGGATTCAGCGGCATTGCAACAGGCACTGTCGTTGCCCAGTTCACCGGTTTGGCCGTCGCCTGTGCCATAGTCGCCGCGAAATACTCCCGCAAAATTTTCAGAGACTTCACCCGGGATGACCTCCGCCATGTGTTCGAGGGGGGCCAGACCCGGAGATTCTTTGTGATGAACGCCGACCTTTTCGTCAGATCTCTTTGTTTCATAGCCATTTACATCGGTTTCACCACCATATCGGCCGGCTACGGGGACCTTCTTCTGGCCACCAGCTCCATCATGATGAAACTCCTGATGATATTCTCATATTTCACCGACGGATTTGCTTATGCCGGGGAGGCGCTCACTGGAAAATACATCGGGCAGGGAAACGGCCGCATGCTGCGCAGTACCGTGCTCTGGACCTTTGTCTGGAGTATGGCCATTGCCGTGATATTCATGGGCTTATATTATTGGGAAGGGGAGTGGATGCTTCGTGTGATGACCTCTGACATGGAGGTTGTCGAGGCTTCGAAGGCCTATCTTCCGTGGTTGTTGCTCATGCCCCTTGTCGGTTGTGCGGCATTCACTTGGGACGGTATATATATAGGAGCGACGGCATCCCGTAAAATGAGAAACTCAATGCTGTGGGCAACATTGAGTTTCTTCGTGGTCTATTATTCTGGTCTGGCTTTTGGCGATTGGACGGCAGAGGAGCGTCTCCACATTCTGATGGCAGCCTATTTTGCCCATCTTATCGCCCGGACATTGCATCTGAGCATCAACTACAGACGCTCGGTGCTCGTAATCTGAACCGGCCCTTATTTTATTCCGTATTTTCGCAAAATCTTCAGGATCGGCTTTTCGATGGAACGAGCCCAGAGTGTGTAGCCATAGTCTCCAGGGTGGGTGCCGTCAACCGATGTCTCATGCATGGCATCCGTTGCATTGGTCTGGATGAAATATACGTTCTTGTATTTCTTGCATGCCTGTTTCATCATTTCAGCCGCAGCATCCATTTTTGCCTGCTCGCTCTTGTCGGCCGCATTGTTGAAATTGCGGGATTCCCTGTATATGGTCTGCTGGAAAATCAGAGGAATGTCCGGATGAGCCTCCTGGATTTTTTCGATGAAAGGGAAAAGCCTCTCACGAATCATGTCTGCTCCCGGATTGGAAAATGCGTCAAAAATCAGGGCATCGACATCTGCATCACACAGTACATCAGCGAAATAAGGCTGCAATTTGCAGTTGCCGCTGCATCCCAGGCTCAGAAGCTGAATGCCGGTGTGGCGCATGAACTGCATTGGATAGCTCATTCCGGCCCTGCTTGTGCTGATTCCGTGGGTGTAGCTTGAACCGAATATTCCCACTCTGTGACGGAATGGAGATTCCATGCTCCGGATGGTTGCTCCTTCTTCCACTCCTATTTTGACGGAATATTCTTCGCAGTAAATCGGCAGGTAGAGCAGACATTGCTTCTCGCTGCGGTCCATGTCTTTTACAATCACCTTATTGTCAGAGCTTTGCGCCCCTTCTTTGGTGGCTCCTGCTCCTGCCCAAAGCCACTGGCCGTCCTTCATTATATAAAGGTCATATCCCCTGTAAGACAAAGGCATGGTGTTGACATTGCTGTATTGGTAGCCATATTCGGTTTTGACGGATATGACGCTGGAATTGGTGGTAAACAGGACTGCAAGACCGGCAGAACATCTTACCTGGCTGTTCTCTCCTTTGGTGAATCCCTTGTATTTTACGGTATCGACCCTGTGGTAAGGATTCGGCGTATCTGTCAATTTTCCGATAAGGTTGAGGTCCGATGCTTCGGTGAAAACATATTTTACGTCCTTCGGAGTCTGAGCGTAAATGCTTGCGGATATGAAAGCCGCTGCAACGATTGTGATAAAACGTTTCATTTCAAGGGTTATTAGATTAAAGCGCTAATATAGTAAAATTCACCTTTTTTCATATCTTTGCAAGGATAATTCTTAACGTTGGATTTTAATGAGTTTATACTCATATTACAGGATAAGCAAGCCTTCGCAGGAGAAAGTCGCGGAGGATCAGATACATAAAACGTATAAATCGCTCAGAAACAGGACATTCTGGGGCGTTACCGTCGCATATAGCCTATACTATGTGTGCCGTATGAGTCTCAGTGTAGTCAAGCAGCCCCTGATTGACGAAGGTGTCCTCAGTGCAGGCGAACTCGGAATCATCGGGTCAGCCTTGCTTTTCGTCTATGCCGTTGGCAAATTCATGAACGGCTTCATTGCAGATTATTGCAACATCCGCCGTTTCATGGCCACAGGCCTTCTGATTTCTGCCATCGTCAACCTTCTTATGGGCGTTCTCGGGTTTCTGGATAAACTTTCCGGTTTACCTACATTGTTGATATTCATATCCTTTGCCATCCTTTGGGGAATCAACGGATGGACACAGAGCATGGGTGCCCCTCCCGGGGTGATAAGTCTCTCCCGCTGGTTCCCACAGTCAAAAAGGGGGACATTCTACAGTATTTTCAGCTCCACTCCATATATCGGAGAATTTCTCTCTTTCATATTCACCGGTGCCGTTGTCGGTGCATTGGGATGGATTTACGGTTTTGTCGTTGCCGCCGTTGCCGGTCTTGTCGGAACGTTTGTCATCCTGCTTCTGGTAAGTGACACCCCGGAGAGTTGCGGTCTTCCGTCGGTCCAGACCCTTTCAAATGAGAAAATGACCAGGGAAGATACGATGGCTACCAAGGAGTTGCAGAAGATGATCATCCGTCATCCGGGGCTGTGGATTATTGCTCTTTCGAGCGCATTCATCTATATTACGAAATATGCCGTTGCCGGATGGGGTGTGCTTTTTTTGCAGAAGGCCAAATATTTCAGTCTCGAGCAGGCTACGCAGATCATTGCGTTTTCTGCAGCTTTCGGTGTTGTCGGAACTGTGCTTGCAGGCTGGCTTTCAGACCGAGTTTTCAACAGTGACCGTGTAAAACCGGCAATAATTTGCGGCGTGCTTGGAACTTTTTCCCTCGCCTTGTTTCTTTTTACGGGAGGAGGTTACATTTTGAATATCTTTTATGTATCTTTGTTCAGTCTGGCCATCGGTGTTCTCTATTGCATTGTCGCCGGATTGATGGCCGTGGATATAGTGCCCCGCAAGGCAACGGGGGCGGCTCTTGGAGTAGTGGGCATATCGAGCTATTTTGCCGCCGGTCTTCAGGATATTACCAGTGGTTACATGATTCAATTCAATACCACTGTCATTGATGGGGCGGATGTTTATGATTTCGGGCCTGTGTCATGGTTCTGGATAGCGGCTTCAGTCGTTGCATTCGTACTGCCGGTGCTGAACTGGAAGAAAATGAAAAATAAACAATTAAACTGATTATATTATGATACTTGATTTCAGTATTGAATACAAGACTTCCTGGGGGGAGAGCCTGGTGCTCTGCCTTTCAGGTGGAAGACGTCTTCCAATGACCTATGTAGATGCAGGTCTTTGGAGATGTTCTGTTGAAAATGCCAAGGCTGCCGAACTCGATGGCTATCACTATGAAGTCGTCAAGGACGGGGCTGCAGTCCGCAAGGAATGGAAGGGACACAGCTTTTCTGTAGCCCTTGCCGATGCGCAGACTGTCACTGTAAATGACAGATGGAACGACCGTCCTGCAGATTCTCCTTTCTGGTCATCTGCATTCACCGGTTCCATCTTCTCAAGAAAGGCAGGAAAGCCTGCAAAACTGCCTAAAGGTGCAAATGTGCTCCTTCAGGTTGCAATGCCGGTTGTCCGTCCGGGTGAGGTGCTTGCCATTGCCGGAAGCGGAAAGGCTTTGAAGAACTGGACCAAGGTCGTACCTTTTGATGATACTTCCTTCCCGGTCTGGAATCTCAATCTTTGTGTGAAGGAGCCTTTCTCTTACAAACTCCTGATTGCAGACAAGAAGACTTTGGAACCTGTACAGTGGGAACAGGGACCGGACCGTTGGTTCAGCGCCATACCTTCTGTGGGTGAATTCCGTGTCGAGGCTGACATTTATCCTGCATTTGCCTCACGTCAGTGGAAGGGAGCAGGAACAGCCATCCCTGTATTCTCGCTCAGGAGCGAGGATGATTTCGGAGTCGGAGAGTTCTATGATTTGAAGAAAATGGTTGACTGGGCTGCATCCACAGGCCAGAGCGTTCTCCAGCTTCTTCCTATCAATGACACCACGATGCTGGGCACCTGGGAGGATTCTTATCCGTATAATCCTAACTCCACTTTTGCTCTTCATCCTCAGTTCCTGAATCTTCCTGCAGCGGGCGTGAAGGTTGATGATGAATATCGTGAACTTCAGAAGGAGCTCAATTCATTGGAACAGATTGACTATGAGAGAGTGAACAATGCCAAGCTGTCAATGCTCAGAAAGGCTTTCGCCAAGACTTTCAAGAAGCTTTCAGCAAAGAAGGAATATGTGGAGTTCATCAAAAAGAACAGCGACTGGCTCATGCCTTATGCTGCATTCTGCGTCCTGCGTGACCTTAACGGAACCCCTGATTTCACAAAGTGGAAAGGCTATGTGAAATACAGCAAGAAGAAAATCGCTGCATTGTGTGCCGAGCATCAGGATGATGTGGATTTCTGGTGTTTCGTCCAGTACCATCTTGACAAGCAGCTCTCTGAGGTTTGCAGTTACGCTCATTCAAAGGGAGTTATCTTCAAGGGTGACCTTCCTATCGGCATCAGCCGCACCAGCGTGGATGCATGGCTCTATCCGCAGCTCTTTCACATGGATTCACAGGCAGGAGCACCGCCTGATGCATTCTCAGAGGACGGACAGAACTGGGGATTCCCAACATACAACTGGGAAAAGATGGCAGAGGATGACTTTGCATGGTGGAAGGCCCGCCTGAACAAGATGTCAGAGTATTTCGATGCATTCCGCATCGACCATATCCTTGGTTTCTTCCGTATATGGGAGATTCCTATCCAGTACAAGAGCGGACTTGAGGGACATTTCAGCCCTGCACTGCCTTATCAGGGTCAGGATCTGGCCAATCAGGGATTCAATCCTCAGGATTCAGATCTCTTCCTTGAGGATCCTCGTCAGGGCGGATGTTACCATCCGAAGATCGGTGCACGCAAGAGTGGGTCTTATGCCCGTCTTGATGGCGGACGACGTGCAGCTTTCGACCGTCTGTATGATGATTTCTTCTATCGCAGGAACAATATTTTCTGGAAAGACAAAGCTATGGCAAAGCTTCCTGCCCTGCTTGATTCTACAGGAATGCTTGCCTGCGGAGAGGATCTGGGAATGATTCCTGCCACCGTGCCTGAGGTTATGGCTGCCCTTCGTATCCTGTCGCTTGAAATCCAGCGAATGCCTAAGAGCACTGAGGTTGAGTTTGCTCATCCGGCAGGCTATCCTTATCTCTCTGTATGTACGACTTCAACCCACGACATGAACCCGATAAGGGCCTGGTGGGAAGAGGACCGTGCAGTGACAGACCGCTTCTACCATAATATGATAGGTGGACAGGGCGAGACTCCAATGTTCTGTGAACCATGGATTTGCCGCAGGATTCTTGAGCAGCATCTCTGGTCGCCGTCAATGCTTACCATCCTCCCTCTTCAGGACTGGCTGTCAATGGACGGAGCACTCCGCAGGGAAAATCCGAATGACGAGCGCATCAATGTACCTGCCAACTCACGTCACTACTGGCGCTACCGCATGCACCTGACACTTGAACAGCTTCTCGGTGCAGATGAGTTCAATTCCATCCTTTCAGGAATGATAACGGCAAGCGGACGCGGCAAGTAGCCATCCGTCAATGAAAAACCGGTCCCCCGAACTGTTCGGGGGACCGGTTTTTCATTTGTATTCTGTTATTTGAATTTCTTAAGGCTGCGGATCGTCTTGGCAACGTTGACAAGGTGGTCTGCAATACGCTCTGCATTGGATGAGAGCGAGAGATATTGTGAGCCGACCTGAGCGGAGCAAGTTCCTTCAGAGAGACGTTTGATGTGGTGGTCTTCCATCATCTTGGTGAAGTCATCGATTTTCTCCTCCACTTCATTCGCCTGGTCAAGAGCCTTGAAGTCTTCATCTTCATAAGCCTTCATTGCATAGTTGTAAAGGTCGGTTATAAGGACTTGGAGGGTGCGGATCTCGCTGAGAGCATCTTCAGAAAATCCTTTGCCTCCTTCTGCCATGGCCTCTGAGTACTCAAGGATGTTCTCGGCATAGTCTCCGATACGTTCAAGGTCGCGTACAGTCCTGTAAGTGGTAGCCAGATAGACGTGGTCTCGTTCGCTGATTCCCTTGTGTTCTGACAGTCTCACTACGAAATCCACCAAATCTCTGTTTATGAAGTTCAGCTCCTGTTCAGTCTTTTCGAAGGTTTCCTTTTCAGCAAAGGTGAGCGTACTTACCATGTGTACGGCCCTGTTGAAATTCTCAATGGCCAGAGTTGCCATCCTGCCGATTTCCCTCTTGGTCTGCTGAACAGCCACAGGAGGGGTCTTGAGCATGTTATCATCCACATAATGAAGGCGTGGCGCATCCGGGTCTGCAACCTCTTTCGAGTCAGGAACCATCTTAACGACTATGTTGACCAAGAACTCAGTCAGTGGAAGCATGCAGACAACGGTAATGACATTGAAGAAAGTATGGAACATCGCAAGCTGGGTCTGTGGCGCTCCCGGGAATGCGGTTTCGAATATGCTTCCGAAATTGATGCGGCCACCTGTTGAAAGACCGAGAATCCAGCTGACTATCATGAACAGGACTACACCGGCACAGTTGAAAATGAGGTGGATGAGCGCAGTTCTCTTTGCATTCTTGCTGCTTGTGATACCGGCTATGATTGCAACAACGCAGGAACCGATGTTGGATCCCATGGTCAGGAATATACCCTGCTCAAGAGAAATGAGTCCGGTCACAACCATTGCAAGGGCGATTGAAGTCATCACCGAAGAACTCTGGATGATGGCAGTGAAAAGCGCACCGAGAATAACAAGCAGTATAGGGTTTCCGATTGATGCAAGGAAAGTCTTGACAACTTCAAGATTGGCGAAATCTTCCATTGAACCGCTCATGAGGGACAAACCGACGAAGAGCATTCCGAATCCGGCGAGGATGCCGCCCATGGTTTTCCATGAACTTTTCTTCGAGAACATGCTCAGGAAAGCGCCCAGTCCGGCAAATGCTGAGAAAATCACTGATGTGGAGATGCCGCCTCCTCCGAACATACCCAGTGCGACAATCTGTGCCGTGACGGTGGTACCGATATTTGCACCATATATAATAGTGGCTGCCTGCGAAAGAGAAATGATGCCGGCGTTGACAAAACCGATGGTCATCACTGTTGTTGCTCCGGAACTTTGGATAGCCGCCGTTCCCAAGGCACCGATGCCAACTCCGAGAAGCTTGCTCTTCGATGCTTTCGCAAACATGTGTTTCAATCTTTCTGAACTGGCTGCCTCAAGGTTTGAGCTCATCATTTGGCACGCCACCAGGAAAATACCAATACCAGCAAGAAGCGTCAGTATTGCAGAGATAACTGCTGTTGTTCCCATATTAAGTTTCTAAGGTTTGTGAATTGGAATCCAATTCGACGAATTACCGCGCAAAATTAAACAAAATCTTAACAACTCCTTAACTTTTTTAACCCATTTGGCGAAATAGTTACAAAATGAAGAAATACGGGAAATAGTTGCAATGAACAATTAATCAAATATTTGTCTAAAACAAAAATTATTCTTATCTTTGCGCCCCCTATGTAGAGTAGGGATCGCGTAAAAATTTAAGTATTAACCATTTAAAAGAACAAGATGGACACACAAAGCTACAAAACGGTATCCCTCAAAGCAGGTGATATCAAGAAAGAGTGGGTTGTGATCGATGCAACTGACCTCGTTCTCGGACGTCTTGCTTCCAGGGTTGCCCTTATCCTCCGCGGTAAGAACAAGCCTTGTTTCACTCCAAACCTTGACTGTGGTGACAATGTCATCATTCTCAATGCTGACAAAGTGAGACTTACTGGAAACAAAATGACTGACAGGGTGTACGTTCGCCATACCGGATATCCGGGAGGACAGCGTTTCACCACTCCGAAGGAGATTCTTGCAAAGAAACCAACTGAACTCGTAAGGATGGCTGTCAAAGGCATGCTTCCTAAAAACCGTCTTGGTGCAAAGCTCATCAACAACCTTTACCTTTACACAGGTAACGAGCATCCGCACCAGGCACAGAATCCTAAAACCATTACATTAAACGAAATTTAAGCAGAGCATGAAACAAGTAAACGCCCTTGGAAGACGTAAATCAGCAGTCGCTCGCGTTTATGTCGTGCCTGGAAAAGGTGACATCACTATCAACGGCCGTGAGCTCAATGACTATTTCAAAGAGGACACCCTCCGTTACATTGTAAATCAGCCTTTCGAAGTAACAGGAACGACAGCTCAGTTTGACGTTAAGGCCAACCTCGACGGAGGTGGAATCAAAGGTCAGGCAGAGGCACTCAGACTCGGTATCAGCCGCGCACTTTGCGAGATTGATAAAGAGGCTTACCGCCCAGCCCTCAAGGCAGCCGGATTCCTCACCCGTGACGCACGTGAAGTCGAGAGGAAGAAACCTGGTCAGCCTGGTGCACGCAGACGCTTCCAGTTCAGTAAACGTTAATATCTTACTGACAGATTTACACAAGCACAGTCCGGTCAGAAATCACAGGACCTTCACGTCAAGATGCGAATTTTCGGGAGCTGCCTGATGGTTGCCGGGACTGCGGAAAAATCCAGGAGACCGGCTTAGCCGCTACTCCGGATTGATGAAAGAGCCCTTCAGGCGAAGGCAAACGCCTGATTCGGGAAAATTTAAACAACAAGAATAATTTTTAAAACAATGCCAAGAACAAATTTCCAAGAATTGCTTGATGCAGGTGTTCACTTCGGACACTTGGCGAGAAAATGGAACCCTAAAATGGCACCATACATTTTCGACCAGAAAAACGGGATCCATATCATCGACCTGCATAAAAGTATAGTAAAAATCGATGAGGCTGCAAATGTACTCAAGCAGCTTGCGCGTTCAGGCCGCAAGGTGCTTTTC
>JBJFDE010000388.1:0-9020 GCA_051889855.1 Candidatus Cryptobacteroides sp.
CTCCTGAGGCCAAGCTACTTTTCTGCTCGCTCGAAGATGCATTCATGATGCTCCCAATAGATTACCTCAAGGCTTCCCAGTGTGCAAGTCTTGTGAACGAGAATCCTGAGAATGCAGCCCAGTATCTTTCTGACATCGATCTTGAGGCTGTTTACAAGGCAGTTGAGGTCTATGAGCACATTCCTGCAGACTTCAAGGCTAAAGTCAGGGCTCAGGCTCAGGTTGGTTTCATTCCGGTAGAGTAAATTGACAATTCTGACCTATTATGAATATAACTAAACTTTTTGCAGTGGCCGCGATGGTGACATCGGGGCTGCTGCCTTGTTTTGCCCAGAGGAGTGAAGTCCTTCTGGAGAAGGAATGGAAGTTCCACAGGGGGGATGCGCAGGGCGCTTTCCATACTGTCTATGATGATTCGTCCTGGCAACCTGTAACAGTGCCTCATGACTGGGCGATTTACGGCCCTTTCAGCCGTGACATCGACCTTCAGCCGAACGACGACAATACAGCTGTGATGACAGGCCGAACCGGTGGCCTTCCCTATGTAGGTTGCGGATGGTATCGTCGCAGCTTTGAAGTCCCTCAGGGAAAGAAAGTTACCCTTCTTTTCGACGGTGCCATGAGTCAGGCACGTGTCTATGTGAACGGCAAAGAGGCATGTTTCTGGCCTTATGGCTACAATGCCTTCCATTGCGATGTCACCGACCTTGTCCAGCCGGGTGAGAACATCCTTGCCGTTCGTCTTGAGAATCTTCCTCAATCTTCGCGTTGGTATCCGGGAGCAGGTCTTTACAGGAATGTCCATCTGATTTTTACCGAGGATGTCCATGTGCCTGTCTGGGGAACATATATAACTACACCGAAAGTATGTGAAGACTATGCTTCAGTCCGTCTTGAGACCATGGTAGAAGGAGCAGACGGAAAACGGGTTGACATTCAGACCGAAATCTTCGATCCGGAAGGAGTCAAGGTCGCAACATCCTCTAAGAACCTGATGGTCAGGGCAGGGGAGCCTCTCCTTCAGACTTTCATCGTGGATGCCCCTCAGCTTTGGAGCCCTGAGTCCCCTGTGCTTTATTCTGCCATTACACGTATTTCAGTGGACGGAATTGCAAAGGATGAGTACAACACACATTTCGGCATAAGGACCATAGAGTATGTGCCTCAGAAAGGATTCATGCTCAACGGCCAGGTGCGCAAGTTCAAGGGAGTCTGCAACCATCATGACCTTGGCCCTCTCGGAGCAGCCGTTAATGTATCCGCCCTTGCACATCAGATCAGAATGCTCAAGGACATGGGCTGTGATGCCATCCGTACTTCCCACAATGTTCCTGCTCCGGAGCTTGTCCGCCTATGCGACGAGATGGGAATGATGATGATGGTCGAGGCTTTCGATGAATGGGACGTGGCAAAATGCAAGAACGGCTATCATCGTTTCTTCGACCAATGGGCCGAGAAGGATATGGTGAACATGCTGCATCAGTTCCGCAACAATCCGTCGGTGATGATGTGGAGCGTGGGCAATGAAGTGCCGTCGCAGCTTGAGGATGATGGCTGGAAGGCCGGCAAATTCCTTCAGGATATCTGCCATCGCGAGGATCCTACAAGACCTGTGACTTGTGGCCTTAATTATGTCAAGGCCTCGCTTGCAAATGGCTTCATAGACACTTATGATATCGTTGGAATCAATTATCACCCATGGGATTACATTAAAGTCAACGAAAAAGTTGGTCATGGACTTGTGCTTGGAAGCGAGACCGGTTCTACGGTCAGCAGCCGTGGCATCTATAAGTTTCCGGCCGAAAGACGTTTCAGCAAAAGCGATTCTGACCATCATTCCAATGCGTATGAGGTGGATGCATGCACATGGTCGAACATCCCTGACATAGATTTCTCGATGCAGGATGATTATCCTTGGGCCATAGGCCAGTTCGTATGGACTGGTTTCGACTATCTCGGCGAGCCTACTCCTTATGACAACGACGCATGGCCTAACCACAGTTCCATGTTCGGCATCATCGACCTTGCTTCTATTCCAAAAGACCGGTTCTATCTTTTCCGCAGTCAGTGGAATACCTCCGAGCCTACTCTCCACATACTTCCTCACTGGAACTGGAAGGGCAGTGAAGGCGAGGAAATACCTGTTCATGTGTTTACAAGCTACCCTTCTGCAGAACTTTTCCTCAATGGTGTAAGCCAGGGAACAAGGTCGAAGGAGATACCTTCTTCCAAGTCCCAGGGTACCAGGATGGAAGATGTAATGGGCCGTTACAGACTTATGTGGGACGTGCCTTATGCAGCCGGAGAATTGAAAGTCGTTGCTTATGATGCTGAAGGAAATGTGGCTGATTCCGCCGTTGTCCGCACGGCTGGAAAGCCTCACCATATCGTTCTCTGCACTGATTGTGAGGGACTTGTGCCGGATGGCAAGGATATAGCCTATGTTACGGCCTCAGTAGTGGACAAGGATGGAAACCTCTGTCCTCTTGCCACTGACATGATGACTTTCTCAGTTACAGGCGAGGGGTCGTTCAGGGCCGCTGCCAATGGTGACCCTACCTGCCTCCTGCCATTCCATGAGCCTCGTATGAATGCTTTCAGCGGCAAGCTCAGCATACTTCTTCAGAGCGGAGAAACATCAGGAAACATCACTCTGACGGTCAAGGCGAAAGGTCTCAGACCTGCCACCATCACTGTCCCTGTTAAATAGTGTATTCACAAAAAGAAACCCGCGAGTGGAAAACGTTCCACTCGCGGGTTTCTTTTTTATATCAAAGATTATTCTTCACTGAGAATCTTCTCAGCCTTTGCATAACCGTCAGCTGGAGCATTCCACATCAGGGCAATGATGATGGCTCCGACAATTCCGATAACCACTGAAACAAGGAATACAGAGTCCCATCCATAGTGCTGGGCAAGGAAACCGAATACAAGACCTGAAACTGTGGTACTTGCATAACCGAAAATACCAAGGATTCCGTTTGCTGTGGCACATACGTGTTTTGTAGCCTGGTTAGATGCAGCGATTCCCAAAAGTGCCTGAGGGCCATATACGAAGAAGCTTGAGAGCACCAGCCATACGATTGAGAGCCAGTTCATTGATGAAGGAGTCTTCCAGAAGAGGAAGAACGAAAGGGTAGCGCCGATTGTACAGATAAGACAAGTCCTGTGAGCGCGGCTCTTCATGAATTTGTCAGTGAACCATCCTGCCACCAGCATTCCGAGAATACCACCGACAATCTCAGTCGTAGCAACGACCGTTCCGGCTGTTGAAATTTCCATGCCTTTGAACTGAGTGAGGAAGGTTGCTCCCCAGTCGAGGATAGTGAATCTGACAATGTAAATGCAGAAGTTTGAAACAGCAAGAATCCAGATAATAGGGTTCCTGAACACCAGCTGACTCACAAGAGCTTTGTATTTCTTTTCTGAAATCTTTTCGTGCGGTTTTGCTGCAGCCTGACCTCCATTCTCCTCTGCTTCAATTTCCTCCAGCTCTGGAAGGCCTACAGAAGACGGTGTGTCGCGCAGAAGGGCATAAAGGGCAAACGCACCGACGATTGCCAGGGCGGCAGGAACTGCAAAGCAGAGCTGCCATGCGCTGTAACCGAATGTCTTGAGAAGGAATCCGCACAGTGCAACGATGATACCTGCTCCGATAGAGTGTGATGCATTCCAGATTGACTGCTTTGTTGCGAGTTCCTTAGGTGAAATCCAGTGTGCCATGAGGCTCATGCAAGGAGGAACACCCATTCCCTGGAAAAATCCGTTGAGCACCCAGAGCGAACCTATTATATAAACAAGCGTCATTGTCGCCTTTCCTTCTGCGTCAAGTACGTTTATAAACGAATTCATCGCCGGGCTGAAACAGATGCCCAGATTCACGAGGGCGGAAAGAATCAGTCCAATCGTCATAAGCTTGCGACGGCTCATCCTGTCAGCAAGGAAACCGTTTACGAATCTTGAAAAACCGTAGATTACACCGTTCAGGGTAAGGAAAAGACCCAACTGTGTCTTGGTAATGCCAAGCTCAGCTTCAAGGGCCGGCATGGCCACGCTGAAATGTTTGCGAACGAAATAATAAAGGGCATAGCCCACCATAAGGGTGATCAGTGTGCGCCACTGCCAGTACTGGTACTTTTTCTTAGTTTGAATGTCCATAATGGGTTATTTTTGAAAATCGGCATAAAGGTAAACATTTTGTTGTTTTTTATCAAAGAATATTTATATATTTGTCGTCTATTGAAAGAAAATGAAATTTAATTGAATCGAAATGAAATCGAATTATAACCAAGAACTGACTCCCGAATTGAGGGAGAGCCTGTCAAAGATCAAACGTCTGGCCCTCGACATGGATGGAACTATCTATCTGGGCAGCACACTTTTCCCGTTTACCGTTGATTTCCTCGATTCGATGAAGAATGCCGGTGTGGGTTATTCCTTCCTTACCAACAACCCGACCAAATCAGTGGCAGATTACCTTAAGAAACTCGAAGGAATGGGCATACATGCAGACCAGGACAATATGTACACCACCTCCCTCGCGGCCATTGATTACATTAAGTCCCATTATCCCGATGCCAGACGCCTTTTCCTTCTCGGCACCGAAAGCATGATTTCCCAGTTTAAGAAGGCCGGATTCGAGTCTTGCTCGGATGATCCGGACGATGTTCCGGACGTTCTTGTGGTGGCTTTCGATCCGACTCTGGTATATCCGCGCCTGTGCCGTGCCTGCTGGTGGGCATCGCAGGGCATACCATATATTGCCACGAATCCTGACAGGGTTTGCCCGACTGACCAGAGAACCATCCTTGTGGATTGCGGTTCCATCTGCCGTTGCATCGAGTCCGCTTCCGGACGCAGGCCGGACATCACCCTGGGCAAGCCGGATCCGAACATGATTTACGGTATCATGGATAAATATGGACTCAAACCGGAAGAGGTTGCAATGGTAGGAGACAGAATTTACACTGACACGGCCACTGCCCACAATGCCGGAGCATTCGGAGTTCTGGTCCTTTCCGGAGAGACTACCATAGAGACAGCTTTGAAGGTGGCCGAGGACGCAGCCACCAATCCCAATCCGGAGTTCTATCCGCCAAACCTCATAGTCCGTGACATCAAGGAACTTGGAGAATTGATTCTTGCTTCCCGTTCTTAAATATTGATTGTCATAATCTGGTCAATGTCAGTGAGATAGTTAGGCGTAAGGTGGTCTTTCCTTGTCCTCCATTCTTCCTCCTTGGATCCTGATGCAGCCAGACCGACGGTCTGTATCCCGTATTTGTGGTTCATCATATCCATCGCTCTAGAAAGTTCAATTCTTTCATTGCGTCTGCTGATTGTATCGAACAGCACATTGTGCAGACATCCCGGGACTAATTTGGAAAGTATCACTCCGGACTTCTTGAAAAGTATGCCCGGGCGGTAAATCTTGTCAACCAATTTCATTGCGGCCTTGGTTATTTCAATTGTGTCTGCTGAAGGAATGCTGAAATCCAGCGAGGCAATATTCCCATATTGCGGGAGATCTTCACGGAAACGGTTGCTGCAGGCAAACACGGAAATGCATCCGGCTGCCGAATTCTGGCTCCTGAGAGTATTGCAGCAACTTGCGGCAAAAGTCGCCACAGATGCCTTGAGCTGCTCCTTGCTGTCTGTCATTTTCCCGAAACTCCTGCTGGTCGTGATGGTCTGACGCTTGATTATTTCGGATGTGTCTATGCATGGCTGTCCGTTCAGTTCCAGCCATGTCTGATATCCGGGTTTATGGAAATGCTTCTGAACCCAGTCACCCTTCATGTCCGCGAATTGAAGGGGAGTGACGATGCCCATACTGTTGAGCCTGGCAAATGTTCGCGGACCTATTCCCCATATATCGTCAAGGCCTGACATTGATAGCGCCTTCCTGCGCTGCCAGTCCGATTCAATCATGCATACGCCCTGATAGCCCTTGTATTTCTTTGCGAATTTGCTCGCTACCTTTGCAAGAGTCTTGGTCCGTGCAATTCCTACACTCACGGGGATATCCGTCCAGAGAGCAATCTGTTCAACCATGTCCCTCATGATCTTCACCAAATCATGGTGCTGCTCATATCCGTCCAGATAAAGGAACTGCTCATCTATAGAATAGGCTTCCGTATGGGCTACTGTCCTGCGCATTATGCTCTGAACCCTTTTCGACATCGCGGCATAAAGCATTATGTTTCCGGAGAATACAGCCACATTGTTTTTCTCAATTACTCCCTTTACCTCGAAAAAGGGCGCTCCTCTCTTTATTCCCAGAGCCTTCGCTTCGGGAGTCAGTGCGACGATGTTGCCGTCATTGCTGGACAGGACGCACACAGGCCGGCCTTTCAACCCTGGATGAAAGACCTTCTCCACTGAAGCGAAAAACGAATTGCAGTCGGCAAGCGCCACCATGATTCTCAATTTTAAAATATACCTTGCACCAGGGTGCAAATATAATATAATTTTGAAAAATGTAATACATAAATCGAGTTTCCATGGCTTTGCCGGGGCCTGCCTATGATTCGCGATTATGTTAAAAAGACATTTAAATTTGTAATAATTGTTAATCAAATGAAAAAAATGTTTCACTTACTGTTAAATTTTTACAGAAAACGGATGAAATTGAAAAAATTAAATACTATCTTTGTGAAATATATGGGAAGAAATGAATCGATTTGACTTTCATAATAGTTTTATATTGAAACTGAACAAGATTGATATGTTAAGGAAGAATCGGAGCTCCCAATGTTGGAAATTCCAGCTCGCCTGAACAATTAATGGATGATACAAAATATTAATAACCAAAATAATATATGATAAGATTCAAATCAAGAATTCTGTCTGCGCTTTTTATCTGTCTGCTGTTGGCGGTTGTTTCCGTTTCGTGCAACAAAGCTCCGGAGGATGCCAATCTGGATGTCCAGCTTGATGTGCCTTCGCAGATTGAAGTGGGTACGGACGGACTTGTGCAGTTCAGGATAATGTTCAGCAAGGCGCCGGAGAAAACGGATGTAGTGGTTTTCACTGACTCGGCCGGCAAGGACCATGATTGTGAAATCGTCAATATCTCAGCCAAGAACGTGACCGTTGCCCTTTTCAAGGGATATTTTGCTGATATCTACACTGTTTCCGTCCGCAGGGGAAAGGCTGTGAAACAGCAGGGAAAGACGACCCTCGTGGTATCGGACGGGGTGGAGCCTGCTGAAGGCAGCACGGTATATGGAATGGTTATGTGTGGGGACAAGCCCTTGAAAGGCGTTGTGATTTCTGACGGAGTGGAAGTTGTCGCAACTGATGCCGACGGTGTTTATCAGATGAAATCTGCCAAGAAATTCGGATATGTATTCATTTCTATTCCAAGTGGTTATGAAATGGCAAACGACGGTGTCCGTCCTATGAACCATATTCTGCTCCAGAAGGATGCATCAACTCCGGAAAGGGTTGATTTCCGTGTGTTCGAAGCCGGTGACCAGACCAATCATAAGATGCTTGTATTCGGTGACATGCACCTTGCCGGCGGCAGAAACGACGACAGCAAATGGTTCAGGGAATTCTGCAAGGAGGTTGATGCCTATGTCCAGAGCCACAAATCTGAAAAAATCTACGCCATGACCCTCGGTGACATGACATGGGACTACTATTGGTTTGACAGGAATTATCAGTTTGCCCAGTATCTCAATGATGTCAAGATTATCAAGGACCTGACAATCTTCCATACAATCGGAAACCATGACCACGATATGACACTTCCCGGTGATTTCAAGAATGCCGTACAGTACATGACCGAGGTCGCTCCTGATTTCTATTCCTATAATATAGGAAAGGTGCACTACATTGTTCTTGACAATATCCTCAGTACCAGCAAAGGTGGTGGCGTGGATGACAGAAAGTATAACGAACTTGTCACTGACGAACAGCTTGCATGGCTTGCCAAGGATCTTGCTTTCGTATCGAAATCTTCTCCTGTTGTGGTTTCCATGCATGCGACTACATCCAACCTCGATACAGAAGCCAACAGGACTGCTCTTTTCAACTGCTTTGCAGGTTTCGATCAGGTGCATTTCTTCACCGGGCATACCCATCAGACAGCCAACAAACAGTCAGGCAACTGGTACGACCACAACTGCGGTGCGGTTTGCGCAGACTGGTGGGACTGCGTATATAAATCCGACGGTAAAGTCCATATCGGCACGGACGGAGCTCCGGGAGGGTATGAAATCTTTGATATTACCGGGACAGAGTTCAAATGGCAGTTCAAAGGTACAGGCATGGATGAAAATATTCAGTTCCGCACCTACGACCGCAACAATATCCACCTGTCATCAGAGATATACATGGCCGGCAAGCCGGATGCACAGGTTGCTATTTTCGATGCCGTCACAGGCAACTGGAAGCAGGCAAACAACATGAACGAGGTTTACATCAATGTCTGGAACTACGGTCCGGGTTGGAACATCGAAGTGACGGAGGACGGAAAACCATTGACAGTCACAAAGTCAGGTGGCAGTTCATACAGGGATCCTCTCCACATCCTGACCTATATGCCGACATCGAAAAAGACTAAGGAGGACTCATTCACTACCAAGAGCTGCAGCCATATGTGGATGGTGACAGCTTCAAGTGCCACTTCAACTCTTGAAATCAAGGTGACTGACAATTTTGGAAATGTTTACACTGAAACAATGACCAGACCTAAGCCGTTCAACGTCGAAACCTATAGTCGTTGACAGATGTCTCGACTTCGCTCGACATGACAAGCACACGACAAAAGATGTCTCGACTTCGCTCGACATGACATTACTTGTCATTTCGACTAAGCGAAGCGCATGGAGAAATCCAAGCACATTGACAAACATAATCAAACACATCAATATTAACTAAACTAATTTTTATGAGATTCATTAAAACTATTGCTGCAACTCTGTTGTTGGCGCTTTCGGGCATATTGAGCGCGAATGCACAGAACAGAGCTGTGTCAGGAACAGTTCTTGATGCTCAGCAGCAGCCGGTTA
>JBJFDE010000388.1:9120-15760 GCA_051889855.1 Candidatus Cryptobacteroides sp.
GCACAGAACAGAGCTGTGTCAGGAACAGTTCTTGATGCTCAGCAGCAGCCGGTTATCGGTGCGTCCGTGTTGGTCGCAGGTACCAGGCAGGGTACTGTGACAGATCCAGATGGAACATTCTCAATGAAAATTCCTACAGGAAATGTCACTCTTGAAGTGGCCTGCATGGGTTACATAACCGTCAACACGACAGTTCCGGAAGGAACATCCAAGATTGTCGTCACTCTTGAAGAAGACAACATGCTTCTGGAGGAGACAGTCGTAGTCGGTTATGGTACACAGAAAAAAGTGAACCTGACAGGTGCCATCACTTCTGTGGATTCCAAATCTCTGGAAAACAGGACATCACACTCTGTATCAGCAATGCTTCAGGGTTCTGTGCCGGGACTTAACATCAGTACATCATCAGGTAACCCTGGCTCTACAGGAACAATCAATGTCCGTGGATACACATCAATCAACGGTGCCGACCCTCTCGTCCTCATCGACGGTGCTGTAGGTGAGCTTGACCGTGTGAACCCTAACGATATTGAGTCCATTTCTGTCATCAAGGATGCCGCTGCAGCAGCCGTTTACGGTGCCCGTGCAGCATTCGGTGTGATTCTCGTCACAACCAAGAACGGAAAAGCTGAGGACGGAAAAGCTACAGTACGTTACAGCGGCCGCTTCGGATGGGAGGAACCTACAACTTCAACTGATTATGAAACAAGGGGTTACTGGTCAGTATATACTCACAACGTTTTCCGTATGAATTCAGAAGGAAACAAATATGTGAAGTATGATGATTATGATATGCAGCAGCTCCTTGCCCGTGTCAATGATGTTACTGAAAATCCTGAACGTCCTTGGGTTGTCGAGCGCACGGTCAACGGTCTCAGACAGTGGCGTTACTACGGTAATAACGACTGGTGGCACATGCTCTTCAATGACCAGCATCCTGTTCAGCAGCACAACATCTCCATTTCAGGTGGTGGAAAGAATGTGAAGTATTTTGTATCAGGTGGTTATGATCGTCAGCAGGGTATCATCAAACAGCGCCCTGACGTATTCACAAAATACAATTTGCGTTCTAAACTTGATTTCAATATCAACAAGTACATGAAGTTCAGCAACAATACTTCATTCTACAGCTCACTCTACGACTTCATCGGAGTTGGTGATATCCAGAATGCCATCACATATACAGCTTCACACGCCCTTCCAATCTTCCCAATGCAGAACCCTGACGGAAGTTGGGTTTACAAACTGAAGGATTTCTTCAACTCTGATTATGCTGTCGGTAACGGCCGTCACATCGTCTATGGCGAAGCCAAGGATACCAACCTTCAGAGAAAGACGGACTTCTCCAATACTTCAGAGCTCACTATCACTCCGGTGAAAGGTCTTTCCATCGTAGCCAACTTCACCTACAGGTTCCACCAGAACAGGAATACCAGCAGGACTACAAACTTAACATACAGAAGGTATCCTGAGGCTGAACTTGAGAAATATGATACGGGTGCAGGTCTCGACCAGCTCAAAGAAAGTGTTGCCACCTATAACTATTATGCATCCAATATCTTTGCTACCTACGAGAATACATTCGCTGACAAACACCATCTCACAGCAATGCTCGGATGGAACTACGAAAGCCAGAATGGAAAGAGTGTAGGTGCAAGCGGAAACTACCTTCTTACCGAGAATCTTTCCGACCTCAACCTTGTCGGTACCAATTCTGACGGTGCTACAGTAATGGCTACTTCCGGAGGCCGTTCAGATTATGCTCTCATGGGTTTCTTCGGCCGTATCAACTATGACTATGCAGGCCGTTATCTCTTTGAGGTTTCCGGACGTTATGATGGTTCATCCCGTCTTGCAAAAGGACACCGCTGGGGTTTCTTCCCTTCAGGATCAATAGGATGGCGTATTTCAGAAGAACCATTCTTCGCTCCTGCAAAGAGCACTGTTGACAACCTCAAGATCCGTGCATCTTACGGTACACTCGGAAACCAGATTATCCGTGATTCCAACGGTAATATTGTCAATGATGCTGCATATCGTCTTATTGAAATCAAAAACTTTGCAAGCTACAATTTCGGCGAAGGCAGCACTGTCGGCAAATATGCAAGCATCTCAGCTCCAAACTCATCAGACCTTACCTGGGAGACTTCAGAGCAGTGGAACATTGGTCTTGATATCGATATGTTCAAGAACAGACTTCAGTTCACTGGTGAGGCATATATCCGCGACACTAAGAACATGCTTACAGACGGATATGAACTTCCTGCAGTATATGGTGCAGACGCGCCTAAACAGAACACTGCTGACCTCCGTACTAAAGGTCTTGAGTTCTCTCTCGGTTGGAAAGACCAGTTCATGCTTGGAGGACATCCTTTCGGATATGGCATCAAAGGTATGATCAGCGTTTATGACTCTGAAATAACCAAATACGAAAACAAGGATAAGACTTTCGCCAAGAAATACTATGAAGGAATGAAACTCGGCGAAATCTGGGGATTTGTTGCAAACGACCTCTTCCAGAGTGACGAGGAAGCTCAGGAATATGCTTCACAGGTTGATCTTTCTTACGTAAAAGGTAAGCTTCCTAACAAAACATGGGGAGCAGGTGACCTTAAATATGAAGATATCGATGGTGATGGAAAGATTAGCATTGGTCAGAATAATCTTGAACATCCGGGAGACCGCAAGATTATAGGTAACTCTCTTGCAAAACTCCAGTACGGATTCACCCTCAGCCTCGATTATTTCGGATTCGACATTTCTGCATTCTTCCAGGGAACTGGTAACCACTACTGGTATCCGCACGTAAGGTCATTCGCATTCTGGGGACCTTTCTCTCAGCCAATGTGTTCTTACCTTCCTAAGGACTTCCTCCAGAACTGCTGGAGCCCTGAAAACCCTGATGCATACTTCCCACGTCCGGTTGCATATTATGCTTATGACGGTGGTGCACAGCTTAATAAGGTCAATACACGTTATCTCCAGAATATCCGCTATCTCAGATTCAAGAACTTGACAGTCGGATATACTCTTCCTCAGAAAGCTACCAAGAAGATCGGTATCGACAAAATCCGTCTTTACTTCTCAGGTGAGAACCTCCACTATTGGTCTCCATTCAAGAAGAACAGCATATACATTGACCCTGAGGCGGCATTCAACCGTGACAACAATGATTACAACAGAATGTTCTACCCTTGGCAGAAGACTTATATGTTCGGTATTGACATAACATTCTAATCCAGTGAATAATATGAAAAAGAATATATTGATTATTGCTGCTGCTGCGTTTGCATTCAGCGCCTGCGGACTTCTGGACAAGGAACCTCAGTCAAAGCTCAGTCCTGAGACTTTCTTCAAGAATGCCACAGATTTGCAGCTCTTTACCAACCCATACTATAATAACCTGCTTCCTAAGAATATCTACAATGAGCAGAGTGACCAGTATGTTCACCAGGATCCTTCAAACTTGGTGAAAGGTGGTACCAACCGTACTGTGCCGGCATCTGGTGGCGGATGGTCATGGGGAGACCTCAGACGTATCAACACCTGTCTGGATTATATTCCTTTGCAGTGTGAAGACCCTGCTGCAGCCGAGCAATATACAGCTCTAAGCCGTTTCTTCAGGGCATATTTCTACTTCGACAAGGTTCAGCGCTTCGGTGATGTTCCTTGGATTGACCATGAGCCAGGATCAAGCGACCCTGTACTTCAGGCACCAAGAGATAGCCGAGAATTCATCATGCAGAAGATGATAGAGGATGTTGATTATGCAATCGAGCACCTCCCTGATTCTTACGGTGGAAAGAACTACCGTGCAACAAAATGGGCTGCATTGGCATTCAAGTCACGCTTCTGCCTCTTTGAGGGAACATACAGGAAGTATCACAATCTTCAGAAACCAGAGTGGGAGCATGATTCTGCATACTATCTTGAGCAGGCTTACAAGGCTGCTGAACAGTTGATGGACAACGGTCCTTTCAAACTCTATTCAACAGGAAATCCTGACCTTGACTATGCTGCGTTCTTCTCATCTTATGATGCACAGACAACCGAGGCCATCCTTGCAATCAACTTTGACTATGGAACATCCTTGATGCACAATGCAACAGCCTATGCAATTGAGGCTGCCCGCGGTGCTTGCCTTACCAAGAAGTTCGTTGACGCATACCTTATGAAGGACGGTACACGTTTCACCGACAAGCCAGGTTGGGAGACAATGCAGTTTGCAGAGGAAGTTGCTGACCGTGACCCTCGTCTCGGACAGACCATCCGTATCCCTGGATACAGACGTATCACTGAATCAGGTGGTTCCTACAGCTACGCTGAAACACCTCTGGGCGTTGACCCTCTGTGTGCTGTGACAGGTTTCCAGACTGCTAAGTTCGTGATGCCGGACAACAACCTTTCATTCGACAAACTTGACAAGTCATACAATGACATCGCTATCTTCCGTCTTGGTGAAGTCCTCCTGAACTATGCTGAGGCAAAGGCAGAACTTGGAATTCTCGATCAGGCAAGTATTGACAAGTCAATCAACCTTCTTCGTGACCGTGTAGGAATGCCTCATCTTCAGGCAGCAGGTCTTGTGGCAGACCCATATCTCCAGAGAGAAGAGTTCTACCCTGACGTTACCGACGCTCTTATCCTTGAGGTTCGCCGTGAAAGGGCTATAGAGCTTGCACAGGAAGGCTTCCGCTATCAGGATCTTATGAGGTGGAAACATGGAGAGCATCTTGCAAGACCTTATTATGGAATATATTTCCCTGGTGCCGGTAAATATGATATTGACGGTGATGGTGTAATTGACTATTGCATCTATACAGATGGCAAAGGTGATGCATCTGTTCCAAGAAACTGGAAACTTGGTACCGATGTTTTCCTCAGCGAAGGTGACAAGGGTCTTCTTGAGCCAGTTCACAATATCCAGTTCTCTTTCGATCCTGTAAGAGATTACCTCTATCCTATTCCAATCAATGACAGGTCGTTGAACAACAATCTCACTCAGAACCCTGGATGGGATGACGGACTTGACTTTTAAGCATTAAACTGAATCGTTATGAAAATTTCGAAATATTCAATAATTGCGTCTCTCGGAGCTGCCATGATGGCCCTCTTCGGATGTGCGCAGGCTGAAATAGAAGAATCGAAGGCAATCATACCGCAAGAAACAGAATATGTTCTTCCGGCTGCTGCCTCCGAGCAGGTCATTACCATCTATGCTGATGGTAAATGGACTGTTGATTTGAATGCAGATTGGCTTTCTGTCAATCCAACCTTCGGTCAGGGTACAATGGATATCACCCTTACAGCAGAAGAGAATACTGGTGACGCCGCTCGTGAAGCAAAACTACTGATCAAGGGTTCTGCAACCATCAGTGACGTTGAAATTGCAATCACTCAGAAGATGGACCGTTTCCGCGCAGAAAAAACTGTCTCTGTTACAGAGGCGCTTGCCTTGAAGGAAAATGCTTTGGCAAAACTGTCTGAATGCCAGGTAGTTGCCACAACAACCAACGGGTTTGTCGTAAGTGATGGCACATCTAATATATTCATTCAAGGTAGTGCTTCTGTGAAAGCCGGAGATAAGCTGACTTTGACAGGTGATGTTATTGCTTTCAATGGCATTACTGCAATAAAACTTGAGGATGCATTTAAAACCACAGCCGCTGAAATAAAGTATCCTGCAGCAACTGAAGTTGATTTCAAAGAATACAAGGGCACAAAATCGGAGTATGTCTCTGCTACGGTTTCTTATTCTGACGGTGGCGTTTTGAATGTTAATGGAGAGCAGGTTGCTAAGGTTTATAATCCGACAGACAAGCAAAATGCTTATGCATATCACAAAGTAACTGTCAAGGGATATACCCTCGGTGTTGTTGATAATGTTCCAGCTATTCTTGTTGTTGAAATTATCGACATCGAAATGGAGGCTATTCCTTACATGCAGTTTGAAATCGGAACAGCTGACTTCAAGACAGCCAACCCTTCATTTGGTGAGAACCATAAATTCAATGCAAATGTAGGCGGAGGCTATATAGAATATATTCCAGATGACCTCGCAAATTCAGATCCTGACGGTGTTTGGAAGATGGACATCAGTGGCAATGACCCTCGTTGTACCGGTCCATGGCCTGGAGATTACTGGTATTTTGTTGGTGCTACCAAAGTTGTTGCAAACTCTGAGTTCAGGGTTAAATTTGGTTCCCGCGTATCTGCAACTGGCCATAAATATTGGATGCTTGAATATCGCGACGGCGAGATTTGGAAACCTGCAGCTGATGTAAAGGTATCGACAGATATGCCTGAGGGTGAAAATGTGGAATATACTCATGCCATGAATGCTGATGGCGGTACTAATATTATTGTTGACGAGACATTCTCGATAACAAAGAATATGGATCGTCTCGAAATGAGATTCCGCTGTGTAACAAACTGGCAGGCTAATGGCAAAGGCCCTCTTGCAAAGAGAAATACAGGTTCTGCACGTCTTTCAGTAAAGAGTGATGGTTCGAAAGGAGATGCCAGTGTCGTTGCTCCTCAGCCAAGTATCCTCATCACAAAGATGGGTGCTGGACAGGCAACTGTTGATCCTGAACCAGAGTATACAAATATTGAGCTTTCAACTTCTGTCCTTGCATTT
>JBJFDE010000389.1:0-4257 GCA_051889855.1 Candidatus Cryptobacteroides sp.
GGGCCAGACGATACGCCTTCAGAGGGCAAAGGTTGAAGGAATCGATGACACCGTGCTTCTTGTTGACAGTGATGCCAAAACAGCCAAGGAGCGGAGCATGTACGAATTGTTTATCGGCCGGTATGAGACCGGTCTGGCAAAGATCAAGGCCGGAATAGAGGGAAAGGGTACGAAGAAACGAGACAAGGTCAACGCCCGTCTCGGACGTCTGGATGCCAAGTTCCCCGGGGTAAGGAAGAACTATGACATCTTGTTCACATACAATGAGAATGACGTAGTCACATCAATGATCTGGACGAAGAATGCTGAGGTGGATGAGGCAACGCGCAGGATGCACGGCAAGTACCTGCTCCAAACATCTCTTGACGAGAAGGATGAGGAGAATATCTGGGAGTTCTATAATGTAATCCGGACCGTGGAAGAAACTTTCAAGACATTGAAGTCAGACCTTGACATCCGTCCGGTCTTCCACAAGACGGACAATGCCACAAAGGCACATCTCAACCTTGCTGTCTTAGCCTACTGGGTGGTATCAACCACGAAGTATAGGCTTAAACAGAAGGGAATCAATGCCCGCAGGGACGAACTCTTGAGGATAATGAGCACGCAGCAGCGTGTCACAATGGTTGCCGAACAGACGAACGGTCATCTGATGAAAGTCCGTCGTAGTACCACACCGGAAGCCAAATTGACTGAAATCCAGACAGCCCTTGGAATAACTGCTCTGACTGTCTGTTCTATAAAATCTGTGTGGCTCCGGGAACAACCTCCCGAAAAAGACCCTACCTCAAAATCAGGTGGTTAGCCCTCTTTATGCTGCAATGTGGGTTAAAGTTGAGCGAGATTTCAGACCACACGCTCAACCTGAAAGCAATGTACTTGCGAGACCGTCAGAGGTTCAACTCCAATTCCCTCACCACATATTATATTCCCGGAAAGACACCGCTTGAGGTAGAGGAGACCACATCCGCCACCGAGACCACCGACGAGACTGAGATCAAGGCCAAATACAACCGGAACGACAAGAGTATCTATCTTAGCAAGCAGCTGGCGTTCGGGGCTAAATGGGATGACAATTTCGGCAAAGTGCTGAACGGCACGGAAACGGTGGATCAGCGGTTCAGGATGAGACAGTCGCGTCTTCAAAACGACATCCGCTTCATCAAAGTGTTGAACGGTGACATACGTTTGAACTTCACCTCACGAGTCAATGTGGCGGAAATGCCTTCAAACCTAAGGGTGACACCTGTACTGTACCCCGAGATCTTCGGCTATGACGCACAGGAAGCGCTGCAAGAGATGTCCAACCGCAAGTTCCGCACAGACAACAGCGTATTAATCATCAAGACATTTCCAAAGGTAGGCATAGACCTGAACGCCTCGATGGGATTCTCCGCGGATCTTCAGAAAATGACGAGCGTCCTGTATGATCCTGTGACGGCATCCTCTGACGGCAAATCAATCCCGGACAGTCTGCGCAATGACACGGACTATCACCGTTTCGACGTTCGCACTAACCTCGGTATGACTTATCGTCATCGGGATTTCAGCATCGCCACAGGCATAAGCCCGGTCTATTCATACGTGTTTTCCGGCGACCACATTTCAGGAGAAGACAAGCGCAAGGACAAGGTGTATTTCAATCCCCACATCGGATTGGACTGGAAAATAACGCCCAATCTCAGTTCCCTGGCCTCAGGCAGCCTTATCGGCAACCTCGGAGCTGTCTCGGGCATATACAGCGGCTACATTATGACCGACTACCGATTGATAGGCAGCAGGGATGGCCGAATCGCCGAAGGATTACACCAAAACTACAGTGCGGAATTGCGCTATGCAGACGCCCTCCTGTCCTTGTTCGGATCTGTCAAAGCCGATTATCGGCGGAACGATTCCAATCTGATCTACGGCACGGAATATTTCAGTTCACTGAGCAGAGTGCGGACTTACGATATTCAAAACACGTCTCAAGGTTGGGGAATAGAGGGAAAGATTGAAAAGCGGTTCAATGCCATCTCCACGACAGTGGGCATTCCGGTTGGATACCGCAGGAACTTGATGGACGTTCTCCGTCAAGGAACAATCACGAACACCTCCACCTGGAGTCTGCCGGTCGGGCTGGAAGTCTCTTCGCGTCTTGCCGTCAACGCTCTTCTGGAATATTATGCGAAATACGTACGGAGCGGCAGCGAGATTTTAGGCGAAAATAATGAACAAACAGATGCACTCAAAGCCATCAACGCCCTGCACCAGAGGCTATGCTTAGATTTCGTCTTTTTCAAACGAATCACGCTCAAGATAAGCGGAGAGCATTATCTCAACGACGCCATCTCCTCCGGAAGCCGGAACATCTTCTTCTTGGACGCATCCCTGAAACTCAAGGCAAAGAAGATAGAGTACATCCTCGAAGGACGCAACTTGCTGGACAACAACTTCTACAACCAACGTTCGTGGTCAGACATGACCAATTACCAATACAATTACCTCTTGCGCCCGGTCACAGTCATGTTCAAGATAAGATTTAACCTTGGGGTGTAATGCAATATTGAAATAAGCTACTTGACAACAGGGATGTTCAGTTTATGGCCGTTCCGGACAATTGAAAAGTGCAGGGTGTCGCCTTTTTCCGCCGTTTTAAATATTCTCGAGGTGTTACCTTCCATCGACCTGCTAGTTACCCCGGTAATCTCATCAAATCTACGTATCCCGGCTTTATATAATACGGAGTTATGATTGATGCTCGTTACAATATTTGTGTGCGCAGCAGTTGCATACGTATCCATATTAGATCCACAGATCGACAGAACTGTCTCATTTAAATCTTTTGAGCAGTTCCTTTTCTTTAACAGCAGTATTTTAGAGTGCAAGTCGATAATAAGATTGTACCGGTACATAAAACCAACACCCAAAATATTCATGGAAAAGCCAGATTGTGACTTATTTTGGTTTATTATCTGCACAGTATCACAGGCCATCCCGCTTTCGGCGATATAGTACATTTTATTATGGAGCACCTCACTTCCTGTGCGCATTATATATTCAAAATTGAGTGAATTGTCAGCGAGGTAGGCAATCAGCTGTTCATAGCTCCCTTTGTGTCCGCCTTTTCCCATCAATACAATCTCGTATGGACTTCCAGTGTCAATCATATAGTCATCGATGTAATGATATGTATTTCCAGAATGTCCGGAGTCAAACGCCAAGGGAATATCTTTCACGAAATAATTTCCTCTATGCTCATACAAATCGAAAGTACCATCTTCATATTCTGCAGTCTGTGACGCTAACAACGAATCAGAAAGTTCCAATCTCATTCTGTCGAAATCTAAATGCCATATGTGACGATCTCCTTTAGGAATTGATATTATACCGTCAGCATTCAAGGCAGCTGTCGAATTGTCAATGATGATTTCATCATAGCGTAAGAGCATCCCTCCAATAGTTACATCAAGAGGTGAATATGTCACCTCTTTTACTTTCAATGGCGGGTATGGAGAAAATCCGTATCCCATCTTTGAATTGACACCCAATGAATCTGTTATACCCAATAATGATGCAACTGTATCCGAGACAATCAATTTGCCACTGGCCCCGGTATCAAACAAGAAATTAAATTTTAAAGAATCTATCAGGACAGATATGGAAATATGCGAATTGTCAGTAATAAACATATTTGCCGGAAGTGTAGTAGATACCTCCGGCTGATTGTTTACACAAGATACACTATGTATAAGGATTATGAACAGCAATATGTTACCAACGATCTTGCCCATCTTGAGTTATCCATACATAATCCACCGTTAATTGTGGAGATTGAAGACCGCCACCAAGTCGATTAGCATCCATATTGTCATCAATGCTGGAGCCTCCAACATTTCTATAGTAGCAAGCACAGCCACAACATTTTTCACCGCCATTAATGACATTCATTTCTTTCGCATTGAGAATGCGATTTTCTTTTGCATTGAGTTTAATACTTTTCATAAATCGTGCGTTTGTTTTGAATTTAAAAAAAATATACTGAAAGCAAATATTCAATATCAAATACAACACGTTCTGTAGTTGTGACAATTCACCATATTAAATAATATACACTGTACGTGCAGTTATCTGTTTCTGTCGCAAATATATAAAACGTTATTTTAAAACACAATACTTTGAGAAAAAATCCCACATCTTATACACGGCTCTTTCATTTATAACCTGCATTCCCGTCCAATACCTAACGAGCCAAATTTAATTTGTTGATTTTTAAGA